>DASWQQ010000151.1:0-2410 GCA_036403615.1 Candidatus Dormiibacterota bacterium
CGGAACGGGTCTCGATGTGCTGATGGGTATTGGCGGCTCACCGGAAGCGGTGCTGGCCGCCTGCGCTCTGAAGTGCCTTGGCGGCGAGATCCAATGCCAGCTCTATGCGCGCAATCCCCAGGAGCGTGAGAGTGCGGAGGCCGCCGGGGCGGTCTTCGACAGGACCCTGGGCATCGATGACCTGGTTAGGAGTGACGACGTATTCTTCGCCGCCACCGGCATTACCGACGGCGAGCTTCTGGCCGGGGTCAAGTACCACATGAACTGGGCTGAGACCGAGTCGCTGGTTACGAGGAGCCGGTCGGGGACCGTCCGGCGCGTCTCCGCGCGGCACCACTGGGCCTACAAGCAACGGGAGTGGCTGGGCCAGCCGGAGGGCTAGGGCGCCGCCGTCAGCCGGCGCTGTCGATTACGTACTGGATCGCGACCCTTCGCTGTGTGATCGGCCGGACCAACGTACTGATCAATGCCTGGTGATCGGGATGGTTGGCATAGGTAGCGAGGGCCGCTTCGTCGATGAAGTCTGCCACCAGCCCGAAGTCGGCGTTGTCCTGCTGCAGGCCGAGGTCCCGACCAAAGCGGAACGCCTGGATGCAGGCGATCTTGTTGGGCAACTCGTGGAGGGCCTCCTCGAGCCGGGATACGTCCCCGGCGGTGGTCTCCGGCTTCCAGTGAAAGAGCGCTACGTGTCGGACCACTTCGGCTAGGAGCGCACCGAGATCCCGGGCATAGAGGGTCGCTCCAGCGTGATCCGGTCGGCCTCGCTGATCGCCTCGGCGGTTTGCTGCTTCAGCTGAACCTCACGTCGCAGCAGCCCGAGGACTTCGTTCCAGACGCGGGTACCGAGAGCGATAAGGAAGGCGTCCCCCGCCAGGTTCGCCAGTTGCCGGCCTCCGGATTTGCGGTCGCCGGTGGCATCCGCAAGCAGGTTGGGTCGGTAGATGCTGGCGAGCATGATGCCCGACCAGGTGCCGACGCAGAGATGGCAGTGGATGAACTCCTCGAGCTTCGGATGGATGGCCGAGACGCGGGTGCGCGTATCAGCGAAGATGCCACCCTCGACGATGGTGTAGGTGACCTGGTGACCAATCGCGGCCAGAAAGGCAAATCGCATCAGGGTCCGGCCCAAGCTCACGATCCGAGCTTAGCGGATCGAACCTCGCGCGAGATCGAGGCTTGAGCCTGACGCATGTCGTTACCCAGCGGCTCCAGGGCGTCCGCAACCGCGGCCAGTTGAATGGGGGAGAGGCGCTCCGCGAAATGCCGGCCGACGCCCCGCAGGTGGACCGGACGGGCCCGTCGTACCCGGTCCCGGCCCGCCGGCGTCAGGACGGCGAAAGTTCCCCGGCGGTCCGTTTCACAGTGACCGCGCATCACCAGGCCAGCCTTGACCAGCCTGTCGACGAGCCGGGTCAGCCCGCTCCTGCTGAGCCTGACCCGCTGGGAGAGCTCGGTCATGCGAAGCTGATGGTCGCCGGCCACTCTCAGCTGGAAGAGGACGTCGTACTCGGCGAGCGTCATCCCTTCCTCCGCCAGTAACTCGGCCTCGAGGCGGCGAAGGACGGAGGCCTGGGCGTCGAGGAAGGCACGCCATGCCCGCAGCTGTTCGGGTTTGAGGTCTGAACCCATGTGGAATACATTCTCGCAGCAAATTGTTGTTGTGGGTAATGTTGCATATGCAACGATCAGACAGCGAAACCACAGTCAGGAGGACCAGAAAATGAAGTGGGCAATTGACCCGAGCCACAGCGGCGTGACTTTTACGATCAGGCACATGATGTCGAAGGTGCGCGGCCAGATGAAGGTTAAAGAAGGCTGGATAGAGGCCGAGAACGATCACACGACTGCCAGAGTTGACGTGATCCTGGACGCCGCCAGCATCAACACGGGCGTCGAGGCCCGCGATAACCACCTCCGCAGCGCCGACGGTCATTTCGATGTCGAGAACTACCCGGTGGCCACTTTCAAGAGCAAGCGGGTCGACGGCACTGACCCGAACCACTTCAAGCTGATCGGCGATCTCACCCTGCACGGGATCACAAAGGAAGTCGTTATCAACGCCCACTTTGGTGGCGAAGGTAAGGACCCCTGGGGCAACCGCCGGGTCGCCTTCTCCGGCGAGACCAAGCTGAACCGCAAGGACTTCAACCTGACCTGGAACCAGACGCTGGAAGCCGGCGGCTTCCTGCTCGGCGACGACGTCAAGGTCGAGCTCGAGGTCCAGGCCATTCCCGCACAGAACCCGGCAGAGGCCAAGCAGAAGGTCGAGGCCGAGGCCGCCGTCGAGTCCCGCTAAAAAGCCATTCATCCCGAGCCCGCCAGCGTCCTGGCGGGCTTCTTCGTATCTAGCCCACCTACCTGACGGTAGGCTGACACCATGCGGAAACTGACCTTTGGCATGAACCTGAGC
>DASWQQ010000152.1:0-6513 GCA_036403615.1 Candidatus Dormiibacterota bacterium
CGCCCTCGGTTGACTCGCCGGTGAGCAGGATGAAGTGCTGGTTCCCCCCGAGGCTGACCTCGGCTACCACCGGCCGGCCCGCCTCGAGCTCGTTGCGAATGGCTTCCAGGTCGGCGCCCAACCAGCCGGAGAAGAGGACACGGCCGCCGGTGTAGCGATTCACCGAGTCCCAGAGGAGCTGGTCATCGTTTACATAACCGCCGTTGCCCGCCAGCCAGCTGTTGAAGGCGCCCGGGTCGGTGTCAATCCCGTAGTAGCGCAGCATCATGGTCACGGCTGTGATCGCGCAGCCGGCCGATGCCACAGTGTCGGTTGGCGAGGCACCGAGTGGAGCGCCGCCCCAAGCAGCATCCTGCTGCCCCATGCTGGCCACGCTCATACTGCTGTCCGCCGAGGCGCCAAGCTGTCCGGCGACGACGGTCGCAAGGGCAATGCCCAGGCCTACGACACCCAGCCGGAGCCTTCGCCCGACACTGAACGTTTGCACTCTCCGACACCTCACTTGGACAGATCGCTAACTGGCGGCCATCTTGGGTGAGATCGGAAGGCGGAACAATCGACGTCAGTGGGGGAAGGTGCGCGAGTGGCGCCGGGGCACAAGGCAACTCAGCACATGGGTGGAAAAGGCACCACTTATTTGCCGGCACCGGATGGGGTGTAACGACTTGTGGACTCTGCGTGAGCGCCGAAGGAGCGACCGGTAAAAATCCCGGAAAGGACGGCGCGTGAAAGGCCCAGCCTTACTGGGGGCTTTTCGATCGGATTGGCCTGGCCCGCTCGTTCCCGGGCAGCGGCCGTGAACAGGTAGAGATGGGCCCTCCCCGGTTACTGTGACGGATTCGTTACGTCTGGTTTCGGTGGGCTAGGCGGCTTGCTTTCGCGAAGCGCCGGCACGGGCACGGGCGCGCTCGATGCGCTTTTCCCTGGCGACGCGGCCGCGGCGAAGGTGGGGCTTCATCGCCGATACAACTACAAATAGTTATCCGGCTTGCAGCGGCCGGCTCGAGTGCGCACAACCGTTACGGTGGCCGCCCGATTGCCGGCCCCGGCGTATTCCGGTTCAATAGGAATAGCCTTGTTAACATGGGCAACGAATGAGTGACCCGCGGCCCATCGGCGTATTCGACTCGGGCGTCGGCGGGCTCACCGTCCTGCGAGAGTTGCAGCGGCAACTGCCCGACGAGTCGACGATCTACTTCGCCGACCTGGGCCACTTCCCCTACGGTCCCCGCTACCAGGCGCAGGTCCGCGAGTTTGCCCTCAACATCATCCGTTTTCTCCAGGAACTGGACGTCAAGCTGGTTGTGATCGCCTGTAATACGGCCACGGCCGCGGCCCTCAATGCCTCCCGGGAGATCTTCGACATCCCGATCATCGGCGTCATCACTCCGGGCGCCCAGGCGGCGGTCGAGGCAACCCGCAACAAGCGGGTCGGCGTGATCTCAACCGAGGGGACTATGCAGAGCCAGGAATACCTCCACGCCATCAAGGAGGCCAACCCAACCATCGGGGTGCTGCCCAAGGCCGCACCCGACCTGGTTGAGCTGGTGGAGTCTGGCAGGTCCGAGTCACCTGAAGCCGAGGCGGCCCTGCGCGGCGTGCTGAAGGAGATCATCGATTACGAGGCCGATACCCTGATCCTGGGCTGCACTCACTACCCACTGCTTCGCCCGCTGATCCGCAAGATCACGGCCGACCGTATGAAGATCGTGGACTCGGCGGAGACGACGGCGGCCAAGGTGAAGCGGAGCCTGGCGGTCAACGGGCTGCAGTCTGGGGGCGACGAACCGGCGCGACACCAGATCTACGTAACCGGCTCGCCGGAGCGATTCGTGGATACCGCGCGCATCCTCTTCGGACCAGACCTGCCCCCGATCCGTTCGGTCCCGCTGCAGATCGTCGAAGGGCTGGGAGGCCGGAAGGGCGCGGCATGAGCGCCACCATGACCGGTACCGATTTCATCCAGCCGATCCGAAAGGAGCTGGCCGACTTCGAGAGGCGTCTGCACGCCACCGTCCAGGCGGACCTCGGTCCCCTTGCCGAAGCGATGGAGCATGTACTGGACGCGGGTGGCAAACGGCTTCGCCCCGCGCTGGTATTCCTGAGTGCCAACCTGGGCCGGCCGCGTAGTGAGGATGACGTCCATCGGGCCGCCATGGCACTGGAGTTCATTCACAATGCGACCCTGGTCCACGACGACCTGATCGATCGCGCCCCAACACGGCGGGGACTGCGAACTATCCATGAAACGCTCGGCCCGAACCCGGCGATCATCATTGGCGACTACTATTTCGCCAAGGGCGCCAACCTGATGTCGCAGATCGGGATCCCGAGCATCGATGCCCTGCTCTCGCAGACGGTAATGACGATCTGCTTCGGCGAGATGCTGCAGCTGACCAGCCAGCGCCGCTATGACCAATCGATCGAGGAGTACTACGAGAAGATCGAACGCAAGACTGCCGCGCTGCTGGCCGCCTCGACTTTCTGCGGCGCGACCCTGGGTAACCTATCTGAGCCGCAAATTGAGGCGATACGGCGCTTCGGCCACTTTCTCGGGATGTCGTTTCAGATTGCGGATGACGTCCTCGACTACCTCGCCACTGAGGAGGAGGTCGGAAAGCCCGTAGGAAACGACCTCAAGCAGGGCACCGTAACGCTGCCACTGATGATCGCGCTGGAAGACCCGGCGGTGAAGGACGAGCTGAAGCGGATCCTGGCGCGACCGGAGTTGAGCGATGGCGACTATGCCGAGGTGGTGAGCGTGGTCCGGCGATCGCGCGGCATCGACGAGTCGTACGAGCACGCGCTGCGTTTCGGGGAGAAGGCGCGCTCGGAACTTCTAACTCTGCCGCCGTCGCCCTATCGCGATGCGCTCGAAATCTTGACCTCCTACGTTGTCAGCCGTCGCAGCTAGCTGAGACCGTCTTGAGGCTCCGTGTGGCGACCCGCGGCAGTAAGCTCGCGCTCGCCCAATCGCGGCTCGCCATCGACGCACTGGCCCGGCGCTTCCCGGAACACGACTTCGTGCTGGAGCCGCTGCAGACACGGGGCGATCGAGAGCAGTCGCTGCCCCTGACCGAGGCGCCTGAGGAGGGGATATTCGTAAAGGAGCTGGAGGCGGCGCTCCTCGAGGGACGGGCCGAGCTCGCGGTCCACTCCCTCAAGGATTTACCCACGAGGGAAACAAGCGGCCTAACGCTGGCCGCCTACCTGCCGCGCGCGGATGCCCGGGACGTCCTGATCAGCCGCGACGGGCGGGCGCTCGAGAGCCTGCCCCCGGAGGCTCGTGTCGGGACCGGAAGCCCCCGCCGGGTTGCGCAACTGCTGGCGAGGCGACCCGACCTGCGGACGGTGCCGATCCGGGGCAACGTCGACACTCGGCTAAGGAAGGTTGCCGACGGAGTAGTAGATGCCGTGGTACTGGCCGCGGCGGGAGTGGAACGGTTGGGCCGGGGGGGCGAGGTCACCCAGGCACTGCTATTCGACATCATGTTGCCCGCCCCGGGCCAGGGTGCGCTCGTGCTGCAAGCGCGGTCCGGAAGCGAGGCCGCGGCACTGGTCTCGGCGGTCGACGATCTCACGACGCGCCGAGCCGTGGAGGCCGAACGGGCAGTCCTGCGCGGACTCGGCGGCGGATGCCTTTCCGCGCTGGGCGCCTACGCAAAGGTGCAGGGAAGCGGTCTCAGCCTGCAGGCAGTCGTGCTGACCCAGGACGGCCGCGAGGTGATCCGTGCCCGGGCGAGAGGAGGGGACGCTGCCGTGATCACTCAAGTCATCCGCGAGCTGAGTTCACAGGGATCGGCGCGCATGCTCGGGGGCGGTGCGGGCGCCGACGAGACATTGCGCGGGCTGCGGATCATGGTCACACGAGGCGAGCCGCAGGCCGAAGGCCTGTCGCGGATGCTTGAGGAGCGCGGCGCGGCGGTGGTTCGTTGCCCCACCATCCTGATCGAGCCGCTACCGGTGGACCTGTCACGGTACGAGCCGCTCGATCGCTATGGGTGGATCATCTTCACCAGCGCCAACGGAGTCGAGCGTTTCTTCGAACTGCTCGCAGCGGCGCGCAACCAGTTTCCGATCGGCGTCCGCACGGCTGCGATCGGGCCGGAAACGGCGGCCCGCTTGCGCCAGCATGGGGTGGAGCCGGCGCTGGTGCCAGAGAATTTCGTCGCCGAGGACCTTGTCGAGGCGATGCCGCCGGAACTGGTTCGCGGGAGCCGAATACTGCTGCCGCGCGCCTCGGGAGCGCGGGAGGTACTGCCCGAGCGATTGCGTGCCCAGGGGGCGCAGGTCGATGTGATTGACACCTACCGTGCTCAGATGCCGCCGGGGCTGCCCGACCGGTTGCCGTCCGCGCTGGAAGGCACGGACGTTGTCACCCTGACGAGCTCGTCGACCGTCCGAAACTTTGTGGCGGCGCTCGGTCCCCGTACCGGGACCTGGCAGTGGCAGGTAGCCTGCATCGGGCCGATCACCGCGGCCACCGCAGGCGAGCTGGGACTGCCGGTTGATATCATCGCCACGGAGTACACAGCGCGCGGGTTGGTTGATGCCCTGGTGCGCCACCGGCTCTCCATTCGAGCATGAGTTTTCCCACCGAGCGTCCCCGGCGGCTGCGGTCGCGGCCAACGCTGCGCCGTCTGGCCCGGGAGACGCGCATCGGTCCGGAAGATTTGATCTACCCGCTATTCGTTCGCGCCGGCGTTGACGAAGCGGTTCCGATCGCAGCCATGCCCGGTCAGTTCCAGCACTCACTTGACTCGTTGACTCGCGAGGCTGAGGAAGCCCTGAGAGTTGGGGTTCGCTCGTTTGTGCTGTTTGGAATCCCATCCACCAAGGATGGGCAGGGCTCGGGCGCCTGGGCAGAGGATGGCATCGTCCAGCGGGCGCTTGGCCGGCTGCGTGACGCGTTCGGACCCGATGTGCTGTTGATTGCCGACCTCTGCCTCTGTGAGTACACCGACCACGGGCACTGTGGTGTCCTCGAAGGCGAAACGGTCGCTAACGATCCGACGCTGGCGATCTACCAGCGCATCGCGCTAGCGCAGGCCACGGCCGGCGCTGATGTCATCGCTCCTTCGGGGATGATGGACGGCCAGGTGCAGGCCATTCGCGCCGCCCTCGACAGCCGCGGTTTCGAGGATCGAGCCATCCTCGCTTACGCGGCAAAGTATGCCTCGGCGTTCTATGGACCGTTTCGCGAAGCGGCCGGGTCTGCACCCCGGCATGGTGATCGGCGGGGTTACCAGATGGATCCCGGCAACTCGCGCGAGGCGGTGCGGGAGGCGCGCCTCGATGTCGCCGAGGGAGCCGACATCGTCATGGTCAAGCCGGCGCTCTCCTGCCTGGATGTGATTCGTGCGGTAGCCGATTCGACCGATGTTCCGGTGGCCGCCTACAACGTCAGCGGTGAGTACGCCATGGTGAAGGCCGCCGCTTCCCGGGGGTGGATCGACGAGCAACGTGCGATCCGCGAGATCCTGCTCGGGATTCGGCGCGCCGGCGCGCAGATGATCCTCACCTATCACGCTCGCGAAGCTGCCACCGAGATGCCCTGCTGGGAGGAACTGGGTTGAGCCAACGACCGCCGCGCCCGATCCCGGTGATGCTCGCGACGCTCGCCGTCGTTCTTGTGGCTATACTCGGCTTCACCATATATGTGCAAAGAGCAGTCGGCGTGCCGGGCAGCGGGACAGGAAGCAGTGGCTCGGCATCGGCGAGCGCAAGTGGCAGCGCAAGCGTGAGCCCGATTGCATCCGGCCCGACCTGCGCCAACCTTCACTTTGGACCGCAGTTGCAGGAAACGCCAGGCGGTGCCGGCAAGCGGAGTTTCAGCGCGCCTCCCGCGATGGCCGTCAACCAGGCGCATCACTACCTGGTCTCGATGAAGACGAGCAAGGGCGATATAAGCCTCTGCCTGGACCCCAAGCTGGCCCCCAACACCGTCAACAACTTCATATTCCTGACCCGCAACGGGTTCTACAACGGGCTGACATTTCATCGGGTCGTGGCCGATTTCGTCATCCAGGGCGGGGACCCTCAGGGCACCGGTTCGGGCGGCCCCGGGTACAAGTTCAACGATGAGCCGGTCAAGGGTGAGTACACCGCGGGAGCCCTGGCGATGGCGAACTCAGGTCCCAATACGAATGGCAGCCAGTTCTTCATCTGCACCGTGGACGACACTGCCAAGCTGCAGAAGCTGTACAACCTGTTTGGCTACGTCCAGAGCGGGATGGATGTCGTACTCAAGATCAAGCAGGGCGACATCATGATCGCGGTCACCGCCCAGGAAGAGACCGGCTAAGGGTCCCTACCCGGGGAGGCAGGGGGCTGGGAGCCCGCGCCCCGGCGTCGTTATAATCAGTTGTAAAGGAGCTCATCACATGCCCGGATTCGGTCACTGGCCCGCCCTGCTCCTGATTCTGATCGTGGTCTTGATCTTCTGGGGGCCCGGAAAGCTCCCCGAGATTGCAAGCGCCGTGGGCAAGGCGATGCACGAGTTCCGCAAACAGT
>DASWQQ010000153.1:0-2129 GCA_036403615.1 Candidatus Dormiibacterota bacterium
TCCCGATGCGGATGATCTCGGGCATGTAGCACCTCCGTATAGGGCAAGGCCGATGTTGACCCGGATCACGTCGCCACCATACAACCTCGCGCGGGTGCGGGGAACGCCTCGCCCCGCCATGCCTATGGCTGGCTCGTGGCAAGCATCGGACGCTTGTCTCTTATTCAGGCCGTTGCAAATCTCCTCCAGACCGTGTGAAAACTCGGGTGCACGCGAGAGACGCGCACGATAAATGCGATGCCAGCGGTCATATCGCAAGCATATGTCTCAGGTGAAGGACCTCTGAATTCGAATGTTGCTGATTGCCGTTACGGCACGGAGTTTTCACACGGTCTGCAAGACTTTCGGCAACGGCTTAGGTCAGCTTCCGGCCAAGACCTGCCCTTGTCTTCTCTGCACGAAAAACCCGCAAAGCCGGGACCGGTCAGTCCGCAGAATGACGGCTATCGAATGATCGTCTCAAGGCTGCTGAAGGACACTGACATGACCTCGCAGGCATGGACTTTCCCCACCGCATCCTTGTCTATGACCGTGAGCCACTGATCATCCGCGGGACCGACGGGCAGGACCATCCGTCCGCCTGGCTTGAGCTGCTCTACCAGGGTCGGAGGCACCCGCTCTGGCGCGGCAGTCAGCATGATCTTGTCGTAGGGGCCGTGCTCGATCCAGCCACGCGAGCCGTCTCCCACGCGGAAGCCGATATTGGAGTAGCCGAGCTGGCGAAGCAGCACCTCGGCATGGCTCGAAAACTCTTCCACGATCTCGACGGTCCAGACCCGGCTCGCGAGCTCCGCCAGGACCGCCGTCTGATAGCCCAGGCCAGTGCCGATCTCGAGCACGACTTCTCCGTGGCCGGGACTGAGGAGGTCGGTCATCAGGGCGCAGATGAACGGCTGCGAAATCGTTTTGTCAAAGCCGATGGGCAAGGGAATGTCCTGGTAAGCAAAAGTCGCAAGCTGCTGGGGCACGAACAAATGCCGGGGCACCCGCTGCATGGCGGCCAGGACCTTCTCATCGAGCGACGGCTTCCCGAGTTCGTCCTCCAGAAGCTCGGTGTGAACTGCGATCATCTCGACCATGTGCCGACGTAGGATGGACAGGTGCTTGTCGGTCAGCGGCTTCATCTAGGCAGATTCCTTCGTCTAAAGAGGACAACGCCCATGCCTCCGCCGCTCCCTGCCGGTTCGATCTGGGACTCTGCCAGGTCGTCAGCAACCACGAAGGCGCATCCGAGGGCTGGCGGACCCGGGCGATCGGCGCGGGCAGGAGATGCTACGGCTTCGGCCCGGTCATCTCCTCGGCACGCACCCAGCGGTCGAACTGCTCGCCCGTGACATGGCCCAGCTTTAGCGCTGCCTCACGCAGGGTGGTGTTGTCGCGGTGTGCGGCCATGGCGATCTTGGCCGACTTTTCGTAGCCGATATGCGGGTTGAGGGCGGTGACGAGCATAAGCGAGTTGTTTAGGTGCTCGCGGATGCGCTCCTCGTTCGGCTTAATGCCGCGGGCGCAGTGCTCGTCGAAGGCGCGGCAGGCATCGGCGATCAGCTCGGCCGACTCCAGCACGTTGTGCAACATCACTGGCTTGTAAACGTTAAGCTGAAAGTTGCCCTGGCTTCCCGCAAAGGCGACGGCTGCGTCGTTACCGTAAACCTGCACGGCAACCATGGTCATCGCCTCGCTCTGCGTCGGGTTGACCTTGCCAGGCATGATGGACGAGCCGGGCTCGTTCTCCGGGATCCGCAGCTCGGCGAAGCCCGCGCGTGGGCCGCAGGCATACCAGCGCACGTCGTTGGCGATCCTCATCAGGGCCCCTGCAGGTGTGCGCAGCGCTGCACTGGCGTTCACCAAGTCGTCGTGGACAGAAAGCGCCACGAACTTGTTCGGCGCGGAAACGAAGGGCCGGCCCGTTTCGTTCGCGATCCACCGGGCGGCGGTGTCCCCGAAACGCGGGTCGGCGTTCAACCCGGTGCCTATCGCCGTGCCGCCGATCGCCAAGCGGTAAAGGCCTGCCAATGGGTTCTGTTGCAGCTTTTCGATGTGGGGGACACGGGATAGAAGCCGCACATGGCGAGACGGTGTCGGGCGGTGGCGGTGAAGCAGGGCGGGTCCTTCAAGGGGCGGCAGTTCAC
>DASWQQ010000154.1:0-8724 GCA_036403615.1 Candidatus Dormiibacterota bacterium
GCGCCGAGCCCGGCGGGCTTCAACCCCTCTTTTTGGCCCCGCTCGAGCAGGGCCTGCCAGACTGGGGCGGCATCGCCAGGCGCGCAGAACACCTCGAAGCCATCCTCGCCCGTGTAGCCGGTACGTGAGAGCCGCGCCCTGACACCGGCGAGGGAGCCGTCAACGAACGCGTAGTACTTGACTGAGCGCAGCTCGCGGTCAGCCAGGCTTTCTACGATGCCAACCGCGCGCGGGCCCTGGACGCCGATCAATGCCGTCTCGCGACCTGTATTGCTGACCTCGCTGTCGTCTCCGGCGTGGTTGCGAATCCATTCGAAGTCGCGGTCCTGGTTGCCGGCGTTCACCACCAGCAGGTAGCCATCCTCCTCGGCATAGACAAGAAGGTCGTCGATGATTCCTCCCGCCTCGTTGCAGAGCACCGTGTACTGGGCCCGGCCGGGTTTGAGGCGGGCAATGTCGCGCGCCACGACCCGCTGGACAAGGGCGAGCGCGCCGGAGCCGCGCACCGTGATCTCTCCCATGTGAGAAAGATCGAAGATGCCCGCAGCGGTGCGGACCGCCTGGTGCTCATCGCGGATCGAGCTGTACTGCAGCGGCATCGACCAGCCGCCGAAGTTCGTCATCTGGGCGTGAAGAGCAACGTGCTCCTCGTAAAGCGGCGTTCGCTCGGCGGTGACCGTGGCGCTGCTCACGCTTCTTCGCTGTCGAGGTCGTCCAGATCATCGAGGTACTGGAAGAGCTCCTGGTCGTGCACCTCGCTGGCATCGCTCAGCATCTCGAGGATGACGTTGACCCGTGCCTCTTCCCACTGCAGTAGCTTCGCCAGCTCCGCCGGCGTCGCTTTCCGTTTCAACCTGGCGGACAGCAGTCGCTGCGCCGACTCGAGCAGGCGGCAGGCGATGACGAAAGCCTCGTCATTCTTTTGCGCCTCCTCGGTTTGAGCCACGACATCGTCCATGGTGGCGGAGATTGCCTGGACCAGGCTCGAATGGAAGCCGCCATTGCCAGCCGTATAGTGCTCGACGGCCGAGATCAGCCCGACGGTGCCCTCCTGGAAGAGATCCCCGAAAGGCACACCGCGGTCCTTGCGCGCTACCGCCGCCTCGAAGACCAGGTAGAGGTTGTGTTCGATCAGGGTGCGGTTGGCCGCGTCACGGGCGGAGCCACGAGTTGCCAGCAGGCGCCCCTCGTCCTCTTTCGAAAGGCGCGGGTAGCGGGCGACCTGGACGCGGTAGTCCTCTTCGTCATCCTCGGTTTGATGACGTAACGGCGACTGGGGCACGCCTCCATTGTATCGGCGGGGTCCGATCGGAAAGGCCCTAGAATTGATCGATGAAGCGGGCCTCGCGCCTCGTGGCGGTGGCCGCCTTTCTGACGCTTGCAGCGCCTGCCATTCCCGCCCGCGCGAGCGAGCCCCACGTCCTGGTGGCGACCCTCAACGGTGTCATCAACCCGATCACCGACCATTACATATTGACCGCCGTCGACCGCGCCGTACAGGGTCATGCGACCGCCCTGATAATCGCCATGGACACCCCGGGCGGGCTGGACACCTCGATGCGCGACATCATCAAAAAGATGCTCGCCGCCCCAGTGCCCGTGGTGGTGTACGTCTCACCATCGGGAGCCCGGGCGGCCTCCGCCGGCCTCTACATCACCGAGGCGAGTGACCTGGCTGCAATGGCGCCCGGCACCAACATCGGTTCGGCGCACCCGGTAAGCCTCGGTGGATCGAACCCCGCTCCTAACCCGAGCGCGTCACCCGGCTCTTCGAGCGCACCGGTCGACATCGAGAGCATCAAGATCGAGAACGACGCGGCCGCCTACGTGCGAGCACTCGCGACCCTGCACCATCGCAACGCCGACTGGGCTGAGCAAGCGGTGCGCCAGAGCATCAACGTACCGTCCGATGAAGCCGTCAAGCTCGGCGTCGTGGAACTCGAGTCACGCGACCTGGACACCCTGCTTACCGCCCTGGATGGACGCCAGGTGCTGAAGGGAGGACAAACCTTCACACTGCAGACGGGACACGCCGGCATTCAGCGCGTCGACCTGAGTGCCTTTGACCGCTTTCTCGAAGCGGCCGCCGATCCCAACTTGATCTATCTGCTCTTCCTGCTGGCTGTCATCGGGATCGGTGTCTGGGCGACCCATCCGGCGTTTGTGCTTCCCGGTGTGATCGGCGTGATTGCCGGAGTCCTGGCCGCCCTGTCCCTCTTCAACCTTCCAATCAATACCGCCGGCATCATCCTGATCCTGCTGGCCATGCTTCTCTTCGTCGTCGACCTGAAGGCGGTGACACACGGCGTGCTCACCGGCGCTGCCATCGTAGCCATGACACTCGGAGGTCTGATGCTGATCGACACCGGATTCCTCGCCGAAGGCATCAATGTCGCCTTGCTCGTTATCACGGTGCTCCTGATCGCGGCCATCTTCGCCTTCATTTTGACCAAGGTCATCGCCGCCCGTCGCCAGCCTTACGACGCGAGCGAGGACTCGCTGCGGGGATCAATAGGCGTGGTACGCGAACCACTCGCACCGAACGGCATGGTATTCCTCAACGGCGCCCTCTGGCAGGCCGTGTCTTCGACAGGCACGGTTCCGGCCGGCACCGAGGTGCGAGTCGTTGCGGTCGATGGTTTGCACCTTCGCGTCGAAACGACCTGACCCGTAACATTCGAGACATACAGAGGAGGGACCGATGGGAATCTTTGCCCTGATCGTTCTCGGCGTCATCGTCGTCGTCGTCTTGATCGGACTCAGCTCGGCGATTCGGATCATCAACGAGTACGAACGCGGCGTCCTCTTCCGGCTGGGCCGGCTGATGGCGCTCAAGGGACCGGGCCTCCGCCTGATCATTCCCTTCGGCATCGACCGGCTGGTGAAGATCGACCTGCGCACGGTCACGCTCGAGGTCCCACCGCAAGAGGTGATCAGCCTGGACAACGTGACCATCAAGGTCAACGCCGTTATCTACTTCCTGGTTGTCAACCCCAATTTCGCCGTCACCAAGGTGGCCAACTTCATCAACGCAACATCACAGATAGCCCAAACTACGCTACGGAGCGTGCTTGGCCAGTCGTCACTCGACGAGCTACTTGCCAACCGGGAAAAGATCAACGCCAAGCTTCAACAGATCATCGACGAGCAGACCGAACCCTGGGGCATCAAGGTCTCCACCGTGGAGATCAAGGATGTCGAGCTCCCCTCCACGATGCAGAGAGCGATGGCCAAGCAGGCGGAGGCGGAACGCGAAAAGCGAGCCAAGATCATCCACGCCGAAGGCGAGTTCGCGGCGGCGCAAAAGCTGACCGAGGCGGCCACCGTGATCGCCCGCGAGCCCAGTGCCCTGCAGCTTCGCTACCTCCAAACTCTTACTGAGATTGGCGTCGAGCGGAACACGGTTATCGTCTTCCCGATGCCGATCGATTTCATGCAACAGATGATGGAGTTGCGCGGGCGGCCCAGCGAGCCCACGCCAGCGACCGCCAAGGGCTGACCTGATCGGCTCACGCTTCGCCGACATCGGCAGCGCCATCTCGACACTGGCACTGCTGCTGGTCCTGATCGGCCTCTACGTCATGGCCAACTTCGGCGAGCGCAATCGAACGCCACGCATCCTTACGCTGGTAGCCGGCGGCGTGCTGTCGGGGCTTGCGCTGGTCTTCGGACTTTTGATAGCCGTCATCTCACCGCTGCGCTACAGCCTGGGCCAGGTCGACGCCACCCAGCTGCGGGCCGCCGTCGAGATAGCCATCTTCGTCGCCATCGGCGGCCTGCTCGGCCTGCTCTATCTCGTCCCTCCGGTGCAGCGCGCGGTAGCGAAAGTCGTCTCGCTTGCACCCGGATCACCGGTCGCCTACCTGACGGTCGTGATCGCCGGGCTCTTTCTCGCCCAGCAGATCGGCAGCCAGCTGGCGGTGAACGTCCTCGACGCGCTCAAGAACAGTCCCCCTTTGACCGTTACCGACCTGCTTTTCCAGGACATCCCGCTGCTCGCCCTCGCCTTCTTCGGGGTCGGGTTCCTGAGCCGCAGGTCTTTTCGCTCGACGCTGGAGCGGCTTGGCTTGACCCCCCCACCGGCGTCGTACTGGTGGCTGGTAGCGTTGCTCGCGATCCCCGTCTTCATGGCGGTTGCCTTCGCCATCGAAGCCATTGCGGGGGTTGTCACTCCTGCCACTCAGAAAGAGGTGACCGATGTCAGCACCCTGCTCTTCAGCCGCTTCAACAATCCCGCCGCCATCGTCTTCCTCGGCCTGCTCGCCGGCATCGTGGAGGAAGTGCTGTTTCGCGGTGCCCTCGTCCCCCGCCTGGGGATCATCCTGACGGCGGTACTCTTTGCCGCGCTGCACACCCAGTACGGCATAACCTTTGCCTCGCTGGAGGTCTTCGTTCTGGGAGTCGCACTCGGGTGGCTGCGGGTAAGGTCGGGGACGATCACCTGCATCGTCGCCCACGCCGGCTACGACATCGCGGTCGGCCTGGTCCCCCTGATCTTCAAGTAGGGCGGAGCGACTGTCGAGCGTTTATGCACAGGCTAAAAACCTGTGCAAACCTCCGTTCGATGCGGGCCGGCCGTATAATCGCCCCAACCCTCCAAACCATTCCGTCTCACCCAGGGGAACGTGCCGAGAATCTACGCCGTCGTCAACCAGAAGGGCGGGGTCGGCAAGACGACCACCGCCATCAACGTCGCCGCGAATCTGCCCGACCTGGGATTGAGCGGCCTGATCGTGGACATGGACCCGCAGGGCAACAGTACAAGCGGCCTCGGGATTGCCCGTAACCAGCTCGCGCAGAGTGTCTACGACGTCCTGATCGATGCCGTCGACATCAATCCCGTGGTCCTTCACACCGGAGTGGCCGGACTGGATATCCTTCCTTCGCACCGCTCCCTTGCCGGGGCGGAGATTGAGCTGATCAAGCTGCCTCGTCGCGAGAGGCGCCTGCTTTACGCGCTCGAGTCGCTTAAGACCGCCTACGACTACATCATCATCGATTGCCCACCATCGCTGGGCCTGCTCACGGTCAACTGCCTGGTGGCGGCCGAGTACATGTTGATCCCGGTCCAATGCGAATACTTTGCCCTCGAGGGACTGGGCGCGTTGACGCATACCAGCCAGTTGATCCAGAGAGAGCTGAATCCCGGCCTGAAACTGGGTGGGATCGTGCTCACGCTCTACGACCCGCGCACCACGCTCGCAGCCCAGGTGGCGCAGGAGATCCGCAAGCAGTACCCGGAAAAAACCTTCAATACGGTCATCCCGCGGAATGTTCGCTTGAGTGAGGCGCCCAGCCATGGAATGCCGATCACCCAGTACGATCCGACCTCCCGCGGCGGCGTTGCCTACCAGGAACTCACCAAGGAGTTGATCGCCAGATGAACAAACGACGAGGCCTCGGCCGCGGACTGGAAGCGTTGATCCCATCCGGCGAGTACGTCGACGAGGTAGGTGTTGACAGCACCTCGCGCCGCCGCTTCGCGATGCAGATTCCGATCAGCGAGGTGCGGCCAAACCCGGAGCAGCCGCGGCGCGCGTTCGACGAAGCGTCACTGCGGGAGCTGGCCGATTCGATCCGGCTCCATGGCGTCCTGCAACCGCTGCTGGTACGCGAGGGGATGGATGGCTTCGAATTGATCGCGGGCGAGCGGCGCCTCAGGGCCGCCGAGCTGGCCGGGCTGATCGAAGTCCCCGTAATCGTGCATCCCACCACTGGCGGGCGCCAGGAGGAGCGTCTGGAGCTGGCACTGGTGGAGAACCTCCAACGAACGGATCTGAACGCGATCGAGGAGGCACGCGCGATGCAGCGCCTGTTACGGGAATTCGGACTGACCCAGGAAGCCGTCGCCGAACGGCTGGGCAAGAGCCGGGTGGCGGTGGCAAACATCGTGCGGCTGCTCGGCTTGCCCGAGCAGATTCTCAAGCTGGTCGAGAGCGGTGCCTTGAGCGCCGGGCACGCCCGAGCCCTGCTGGGCCTGCCTTCAGCCGCTCAACAGCTGGCCGGTGCCGAGCTTGTGATGAAGCACCGCTGGAGCGTACGTCAGACCGAAGACTGGGTCAGGGTGCGCGTATCGGACGACCCCAGGCCTCGGAGCAGCTCGAGCCCAACCACCGACCCCGATACCGCCGCGCTCGAGGACGAGTTCCGCCGGGCGCTGGGCACGAAGGTTGTCCTGACGCGGCTGCGCAAAGGAGGCCGGCTGACGATCGAGTACTACAGCGATGAGGAGCTCGAGACGCTCCGCCGTCGCCTGAGCGGTGGCTGAGCCGACGTTTCCCGTGAAACCAGTTACTCTCTGATCCAGCGATCGACCGTTCTTTCGTAGTCGAAAATTTCGGCGGGGGCGAAGAAGAGGTTGATTTCCGCTTCGGCCCGGGCCGGCGAGTCCGAACCGTGTATCAGGTTCATGCCGAGGTCGAGCGCCAGGTCCCCGCGGATCGTTCCCGGCTGGGCCTTGAGCGGGTCGGTTGTCCCCATCAGGGCGCGAACCACCGTGACCGCCTCGCGCCCTTCCCAGACCATGGCGGCCACCGGGCCCGAGGTGATGAAGGCGATCAACCCGGGATAAAAGGGCTTTCCCTGGTGTTCCGCGTAATGACGCCCGGCCAGTTCGGGCGAGACCTGCATCAGCTTGAGTCCGACCAGGCGCAGGCCGCGTTGCTCCAGGCGCCCGATGATCTCACCGACCAGCATCCGTTGGACGCCGTCCGGCTTGACCAGGACCAGGGTGCGCTGCATCACTGACCGGGGCTGAGACTCGGTTTGCTGGTCAGGAAGCCCACCTGGCCCAGCGGCCAGATCCGGACCTCGGCCTTCCCCAGGATGGCGTCGCGTTCGACGAAGCCGAAGCTGCGCGAGTCGCTCGAGTGGTTGCGGTTGTCACCCATCACAAAGTATTGATCCGCCGGCACCAGCTTGTCCTGGCCGTCCGCCGGCCAGTTGTTGTTGTAGGTCCACCTCTCCGGTAGGTAGGGCTCGCGGAGCACCTGGCCGTTGATGTAGACCACGGAGTTGCTGATGCGTATCTTGTCGCCCGGCAGGGCGATCACGCGCTTGATGAAGTCTCGGCTGTCCTCGTTGGGTGGCTTGAAGACGATGATGTCGCCTCGCTGCGGATCGTGGATCTTGTACGAAATCTTGGAGGCGACCAGCAGGTCATTGTCGTGCAGCGTCAGGCTCATGCTCGAGCCGAGCACGTGGACCGTCTGAACCGCGTACTGGATCACGACGTAGAGCACGAGCGCGAGAAACACGATCTCGAGCGTGTCGCGCAGAAACGATTTCTGGTGTGGGACCGGTCCAGGCGCAGGTGGCGGCGCGGTTTGCGACTGGGCCATCCTAGATCAACTTCATGAGGGGCATTTCATTTTAGCCTCCTCCTGTTTGATCTAGGCGATCTGCTTGAGGAAGGGCGCCTCGCTTCGGAATGGACCGATGGCGGCTAGCTGCAGATTCTGACTGAACAGTGCTCGGGCGACGCGCATTACATCGTCGGCGGTGACGGCGTCGATCTCCGCCATCGTCTGGTCAACGTCCTCAATTTTTCCCATCAGCGCCTCCTGTCCCCCGTACCAGGTGGCGACCGAGTTGGTGCTCTCCATCTGGAGGAGCAAGCGCCCCTTGTAGAACTCCCTGGCCTTGGTCAGCTCGGTGGGCTTGACCTTCTCCTCGCAGAGACGCTTCAACTGCCCGACGATGGCGCCCACCGCACGCGCCGCCTGGCGCGGCTCGGTTCCGGCGTAGATCCCGAGGACCCCGGTGTCGTACATGCGGTTGACGTAGGAGTGCACGTCATAGGCAAGGCCAAGCTTCTCCCGTACCTCGAGGAAGAGCCGTGAGCTCATTCCCTCGCCGAGTACGCAATTTAGGATGTCGATCACGTGCCTGTCCTTGTCCATGTAGGAAGGAGTGTGGACCCCAAGGCAGACGTGCGCCTGTTCCGTCTTCTTGGTTTTGAGCAGCACGCCCGGCTTTGCGCCGTTCATCACGGAGGGCAGAAATGGCGGCGGGGCGGCTCCGTTCCCACGTACCTTCAGGTGCGGTTCGATCAGGGCGAGCGCTTCCTCATGAGTCAGCGGTCCGGCGATCGTGACCACCAGGTTGCGCAGCATGTAGTGCTGTTCCAGGTAGCTCAGCAGGTCATCACGCTGGAGCGACTTGACCGAAGCCTCGGTTCCGCCGATGTCGCGCCCGAGCGGGTGGTTGGGCCAGCTGATCTGCTCGAAGAGGCTGTGGACGTGATCCTGGGGGCTGTCCTGGTACATGCGCAACTCTTCCAGCACCACCAGCCGCTCCTTCTCCATCTCCGCCGGATCCAGCAGCGGGTCGAAAAGCATATCGCCCAGGACATCGATCGCCAGGGTGGCCTTGTTGCGTGGCACCCGTGCCCAGTACATGGTCAGCTCTTTGTCGGTGGCGGCGTTCAGCACCCCGCCGACGCCCTCGATTGCCTCGGCGATCTCCTTGGCGCCGCCGTAGCGGGCCGAACCTTTAAAGAACATATGTTCGAGAAAATGGGAGATGCCGGCCTGTTGCTCCGATTCGTACCTGGACCCGACCTTGAAGAGCACGGCCATCGAAACCGACGGGCGGTCCTTGAGTTCGGCGGAGACAACCCTCGCCCCGCTCGGCAAGGTGACGAGCCGGTAGGGGGGAGGGGACTCAGGCACGACTTGAGTATATCTTAGGATCAGCCGCTTCAAGCCCGGCCGATCGGCCCAT
>DASWQQ010000155.1:0-10568 GCA_036403615.1 Candidatus Dormiibacterota bacterium
CGCGACAAATATGCTGAGGAGGCCGACCTTCATATTGCGGACGGATTCTAGGAAGCAGGCTCTCCGCAATCAACCGAAATGACACTAATGTCGCCCCCGGCCGTTGCTGCCGGTGTGGCCAACGCTTTGACTCGCGTTCCGGCCGGCTCGCCACCCCTGGATGCCACCCAGATGCGCCTCCTGCCCGTGGCTGACGTCGTGATGCTGCTGATGTTTTCCCGGCCGGGCGGTCTCTCGCTGCGCAACACATGGGTGACGCCCGCCACCATCTGGCTCTGTTCGGCCGTCTCCGCAACGGCTTTAGTCCTCGGCCTGGCCGCTTGCTCCTACGGCCTCGGCACGGGTTATCTCCTTCCGCTTGTCGGTGGCCTGGTTGCCCTGATCGGTGCAACCGGCTGCGCCAGCGTTGCCGTCTATGGCGCCCGCCAGCGGCTGCTCGCCGGGCGTTAGCGCCTTACGCCGAATGCGCCGCGCGTGCTGGTCGTCCCACTCCTACCTGGTCAACGCCGGCGCCGCCTTGTACGCGGGCGGAAGCGGCGTTCCAACCTGGTTTGAATCCACCTCGACGATCTCGCTCTTCATTGGGCCGAGCACGCCGAGGACCTCATCCTGTTCTCGCTTGCCAACCTTGAAATGATTGAAGGTCGCCACCAGGTCCTCAACGAGAGCGTTGAACTCGCCGCTCGTGACGCCCATTCCGTCGTGCGCTTCCTTCATACCGCGCCCGCTGTAGGTGCACGGTCCTCCCGCAGCCTCGCAGACCTGATCGATCAGCATCTTTCGCAGTCGCACCAGGTCTGTCCTGGCGAACTTGCTGTTGATGCGACCATCCGCGGCCACCCGGTCCCTGAAATCCTCCACGACTGCAGTAATGGACTCCATTCCACCGAGGCGCTCATATAGAGACCGTTCCATCTTCACAACTCCCCTTCGTGATCGATTCCCTCGAATCCCCCGGCGACAGACCGCTTGACGTCAACTTAGGGTCTCAGGGGTCTTGAGTCAAGGCCCTAAGGGGCAAAGGCTCTGAGCCTCCAAGGAGGTCCTATGCGTTCGCGAAGGTGTAGGTCGTCAGGCTTTGAGCCGGTACCAAGCCGCTAGCCACTCCGCTGGTGCTGACGACGGGGAGCGCGGCGGTCTGCAGACTTTTGGCCCCGCTCGTTTCGACTGCGGCTGAGGCACGCACGTGGTTCGGCAGCTGTACGCGAAATGAGGTCGACGCCGAACCCGCGGCCGAGTTATTTATGAGCAGGACTGTCCAGCCACCACCCCGTGAGAAGGCGAGCATACGTAGGTTCGAGGCGACCCCCGAGACGGTGTAGCGTTGATCCCCAAGCCGCACATAGCGGCTGAAGTTGCCTAGCACGTAATACCGTTTCGTAACGTAGATTTGCTGGTTGCCGTTGGCGGCGTAGTTGGGATCGTAGTAGAGGAGCCCATCGTTCCAACCGACATTGTTCACCTGGCCGGTTGCGGCCGGATTGGTCTGGGGATCTATGCCGATGGCGGACGAGCATGCGACCCACCAATGAAAGGCCGCGTCATTTGCATAGGTAAGGGTCTGCCAGATTAGATTGCCCATCACCATCGCGTTCGCGATGGTGGGGTCGTATTGTTGACCGAACTGGCCGGTCTGCGTCACGAAGCAACAGATTTCCGTACACCAGAGGGGAAGGCCGAAGGTGTTACCGATGGAGCGCGCCTGCTGCAAGGTGTACGAGTTCGGAAAGTCGTAGTTGTGATGAGCTAAGGCCGCCAGGGCTTGCGGCGTGCCGGCCACGCCGAGCCACTGGGGTGCCTCTGGATTGAACTGGGAACCAACCTGGCTGGATTCATCCCCGGCGACGGCGGCATATGGGGCACGTGAGACGAATTGAGCTGCCAGAGCCTTCACCATGACTGCGCGCTGGCCCGTCGGCTTCGGTTAAGTAGCCCTGGCGGACACCAATCGAACTGAGCCAGCATCGCCGGGCCACCGCTACGCCGTTTCGGACCGCCCTCACGACGCCTGTGACGGGGTCAGGCCAACCAGCCGGTGGCAGCCCGGGCGGCTTTGACGACGACCCAATGCGTCCCGTCGGACGAGAGCAGGCTCCCGGCCCATCCGAGCCCAAATAGGACGGCCGGGTAGGCGGTAACGAGCAGAACGGCCGCGACCCGGCGAGCCGCGGGTGGTTTGAACATCAATAGGACCGAACCTACGAGCGCCGCCGCCGAAGCGACGATCAGCTCCTCAAAAGCCACTACGCCTGAGTAGCTGGATCCGGCCGCTGTTCCAAAGATCACCAGGCCCATGGCCAGCAGCACGCCGGCTGCGCTCAGGACCCTGAACCGGTGGGTTTGCCTGCCCCGCCCGAAGGCTCCGGCCAAGAGGGCAACGGCACCCCCGGTGCTGACCAGGGGCGCGACTAAGACCAAGACCGCGTAGGGCAGGTAGAGCATCTCAGACACAGCTGGATAAGCGATGCACTCTCAACGGGCCGGGCGCCTCCTACCTTCGCGCCCGCGGTAGAGCCAGCGCTCGAATAGTGTCGAGTTGGGTTGAGTAGGCCGTGGCGGGCACTAGCCGAACAAATGGTAGCCAACTCTGATTGAGCAGCTCCTCAAAACAGGCGTGAGACAGCTCGGGCGAGCAGGCCTCCCAACCATCCGGCAATAGCACCACCTGCAGCTTCGACAGGCACGGCGAAGATCAAGACGAGTGATACGAACAGCACGCCAATCCCGCGGAGCTCTTCATAGCAGGGCTTGGGCAGGACGTGGGTCAACCCGAAACCGAAAAAGATGAGTCCCGATAGGCTCGTCAAGGCGCCGCTTCCAAACCCGGCCATCATTGGCTCATTCCCGGAGTGAGCTGCGCGGTATTTCGTGGCGAATCCGGCTGCTCCCGCCAGGCAGAGCTGAACGCCGAAAGCTAGCTGGATTGTCGCGGCGGACAGATTGCAATCCGGCTGGGCCGCGGCGGCGACGAGTAAAGCTACGGTGATCGCTATCCCTGCCCCGCCAAACAGCATTGCCGATCGGACCCAGCGAGCCATCTCGGGGGATAACGATCCGGAGATCACCGGCCTGCGCTGCAGGCCTAGTTACGATTTGAGTGGTAGCCCGTAGCGGATTCGAACCGCTGATTTCTGCCTTGAGAGGGCAGCGTCCTAGGCCAACTAGACGAACGGGCCACGTCGGTCCGGCGGCGACTCCCTATTATATGTAGGCGTGATTTACGATCCCACGGCCGCCAACTTCGTCATGAACACGCTCCAGGCGGCGACTTACCTGGGTGTCTCGACCGACGTCATCGAGGACCTGGTCCGCCGTCACGTCATTCCCTTCACGACGGTCGGCGATCGCACCGTCTTCTCCAAGGCCGCGCTCGATCACTGGGTCTACGCTCGGTCGATGGAAAGCCTCCAGGAGGACCTACCCAACCTTGGATTCCAGGGCCGGAGGGCGGGCTGATGATTCGTCCCGGCCGCCTGATCCGTGCCGCCGTTCTGTTCCTGACGATGGCAGCGGTCGCCCAGGAGCTGAATAAACCGGAGGGCCAACGGACCTGGAATGGGCGGATCGCCGGGGTGCCATACGACTTTCGCTTTCCAACCATGAAGCGCTTCCGTGACGCCTACTGGAACCCTTCCAACCCGAACCTGTTCACCGACCGGGTGGTCGGCATCGGCTGGGCGATAAACCTGGCCCAATTGCTCCCCCGGCTGCGGGAGGGGTACCTCCGGATCTCGGAGCGCTAGGACCGGAAGGTCACGGTCTCGTAACGTCCGCCCCTTACCGGTGACAGGCTTTTTGCCACTCGGCGTTCTACTACCGTGCCCGCCGACAGCCAGCCCTCCTGCCTCCCTGTCGCAGACTGCCACTTTTGCGGGTGCGGAGCCCCCGAATGAGCGGGCTGACCAACTTCCTAACTCCCTACAGCCACCTCATCTTCGCCAACCGCGACAAGGTAATAGTGGTGCTCAGCCTCGTGCTTGGCTGGACCGTGATCCAGTTGCTGGTTGCACGCTGGCGGACCGAGCGGCTCGAGCGCGACCTGGCCGCCGCCAAAACAAATCAGTCAACCGCCCCGGTTCGGGGGCGTCATCTGCCGCCGCAACTGGCTGAAGAAGCGCCGGCCGCCGAAACCAGCGTTCTGCCACCGATCAAGGGTGGCCGTTCCTATGCCCGCAACCTGGGCTCCGCCCTGCAGAAGGCCGGCATCCCGGCCGCGCCTCAGATTTACTCGCCGCCGGTCCCGGCCGGATGGAGCCCGAACACCGGCAATAACCAGCCGAGCGCGATGCCCGGGCCGATGCAGCCCCCCACCTATGCGCCCCAACCGGCGCCCTGGGGCGCACCGCCCGCCCAAGCTCCCACGCCGTGGGGCTATCCCGCAGCTGCCAGCCGTCCGCCTTTCGGAACGCAGCCGACGGCCCCGCCACCGCCGGGAGCCGCCCCGCAAAACCCGGGACAGCAGTACCAGCAGTATCCCCAGGCCGGCCCCGGTCAATTTCCGCAGGCTGCGCCGGCCCAGTTTCCCCAGCCATTCGCACCTCCCGCATCTCCCACCGAGTTCAATCGGCCAGATGGCGAGAGCTCGCAGTCCGGTGCCGGCCTGGCCTCCGTCGCCCCGGGACCGACCGCGCACGCGCCAGCCCCGCCCGCTCCGGCGGCGCCGGAGATTTCCGCCGATGAGCCCGGCTCGAAGGAGAGCGGGCGTCGGGGTAAACCAAAGCGTCGCCGCTTCAATCTCTCGGTACTCGACAATCTGGAGAAGATAGTGCAGTCGAAACCTGCCGAGGCTAACCCGCCGGCAGCCCAGCCGGCCATGGAAGCGACGGTTGCCCCGGCAGCCCCGGCCCAGGATCCCGCACCGTCCGCGCCAGCCTTCCCGGCCGCCGTCGTGGCGCCGACACCCTTCGCCGCGGCTCCGACAGGAGACGAGGAAAAAGAGCCGGAAGAGGACGAGACCAGCCTCGCAGTGCCGGTTGAGGCCGCCGTGGATGAAGCTCAGCCGGAACCGCAAGCGGAACTAGAACCAGAACCAGAACCAGAACCAGAACCAGAACCGGAACCGGAACCGGCGCCATTCATGCAGGAACGACGCACCGCGCGTCCGGACATGCGTTCGATGCTCTTTGGAGAGGAACCGGTCCTGGCCGGCCCAGATGCCCAGTTGGCTGTCGAGAGTAGCGGTTGGCAGACAGAAAACGAGGGCCAGGCGGTGGAGGCAGGCAGCGAAGCCAACACCCCGGTTGCGCAAGAGAGTTTCGAGGCTCCCGCGCCAGAAATCGTAGAGGTGCCGGCCGATGAGGAGAAGGCCGAGACGACGGTGACCGAGGAAGTCGAGGCTCCAGTCGCGGAGACGGCACCGGTCGCCGTCGAAGCCGAGACGGTGCCGC
The DNA here is from genome assembly GCA_036403615.1 of Candidatus Dormiibacterota bacterium. GTDB lineage: Bacteria > Chloroflexota > Dormibacteria > CF-121 > CF-121 > JALYYC01. Next base: position 5,388 of record DASWQQ010000155.1, read on the forward strand.
AGTGGACCCGTGACGAGGCCAGCGCCCCCGCTGAGCTGGAGCCTGAGGCAGCCAGTGCCAGGGGTGATGCCGGCGTGCTGGTGATCATCGAGGACGATCAGGCGGCAGCCGACTACTACGCGACGCTCTTCCGCGGAAACGGCTACAAGGTGGACGTCGCCAACGATGGCGTCTCGGGAGTCGACCTCTGCGTGCGCCTCCAGCCCCAGGTCATCCTCCTGGACGTGATGATGCCTCGGCAGAATGGAATCCTGGTACTCCAGACGCTGCGGGCCTCGGACGAGACCCGGAACACGCCCGTCGTAGTCATGTCGAACTTCAGCGAGCCGACCTTGATCAAACGAGCCCTCCAGCTTGGCGCGCTCGAGTACGTCATCAAGACCCAGGTCGAGGGCGCGGCTCTATTGAACGCCTTACCGCACTGGATCAACCGCGAAAAAGCCTTCGCCGCCTAGCATCAGTCGCTTAAGCGGAAAGCGAGTTCCTTCTGACTCGCAGCGTGACTATCTCCCAGGAACGAAGCGACAGTCGGCATGTTCCATCCGCCGAGGGAATGGTCTCCTCGACCTCTCCGATCAAAGTCTGCCTCTGAATCTCAACTGACCCGGGCGCGATCTCGATGCGCGCCGTTTGCTGTTCATCGGAGGCGTTCAAAAGGCGGAGCTCATAGCCGTCGGCGTACGGGATGCACGCGGTCATCTGGATACACGCCGGTTCGATCTGGATCGAGGGGGCGATGCCGCCTACCTCAACCCCGGAACCCGCGAGGATGGGTAGCAGGAAGGACTCCGCAGCACGCCAGACCCCGCCGGACTCCCAGTCCCCGCCATGAAACAAGAGGCAGTAACGAAAATGGTGCGTTCCAAGCAACTGGGCGCCCGGTGTCTCCATCGGCGGTCCGGCGTGACCGGTCCGGTAGCGCAGGTCGTCACGTGATAGCCAGCCAACTGAACGCAGCAGGGTCAGCGCCAGTTCCGGTTTCGCCCCCGGGATCACCTCGTACTCGTGCAGTCCCTCGCTGATCACCGCCAGGCCGCCACGGCTCTCGTTCAGATCGACAAAGGACCTCATCGGGTAGGTGGGAAGCTCGAGTTCCGGTGAGCCGGCGTCTCGGTGGGCAGAGATGACCGGCCGGCCCGTTACGTGATAAGCGGTGTCCGCGTTGGAAAGGCTGGCCTCAAAAGGAAGGGGAAACAGCGCCCGTAGCCGGTGATCGCGTGCCGCATTCGTGACTTCCATGGTGATTTCAAGCCGGGAACTGTCCCGCTCCAGGCTGACGCTGAGCGCGACGGTCAGTGCCGCCGTGTGGGCGAGAGGACGCCGGTCGGCACCGAGGCCTGCCGGAACCGTCAAACGAACGCTGGTATTTAGTGCTGCACGCAGAGGGCCGTGCTCGTGCGCGATGGGCTCAGCTTCTGGATGTGGCGGCGGTCGTAGGGTGTCTCCATCTGCCGGGGAGAAGTTGTACTCATCACCTGCATCACTTTCGTCGACCAACCGGTTGAGGCCGTTATAGATGAGCCCGCTCGCTTTGTGCTCAACCATAAGCGTGCCATCGGCTGCGAGCTGGCAACGCAGCTGATCGTTCTCAAGGCAGTCCCCCGAGGCGCTCACCCTACCCGGCCTGCTTTTCGTGCCCGACTGGCCGATGCTCGTCACCGAACAACCCGGAATCCAGGGAGTTTCAATTAAGACTCTGCGACTGTTTCCGCGCCGGATCTCGACTTCGATAGCCTCCACCCCCGGTTGGACGGCGAGTCGTTCGATATCCATTCGTGGCCCTTCCAGGTTGGTTGCGGGGCCGCTCAGCCGCGTTTCCGCGGTGACGCGCAGGGTGGCACCGTGGCGTTCGGCTGCCACCGTTCGGATACGCTCGCCCGCGATTCGGCGCTCGTCGAGCACGGCGTGCACTCTTCCAACCTCCTCGGCTGGAAAGCGAAAACGAAGCGGCGGCGGCCGGCTGTCAGGCAGTTCCTGCGCGCCGGGCGGCACAACATCCACCTCGATTTCGACCAGTCCGCGTCGGGGAAATGGGCTCGGATTCCACGCCTGCCGATCACCTGCCAAACGCGCGAGGCAGCGGCTGGCGACTGCGTCGGCGATCTGCTGGGCGGCCGCGCTTCTCAAGCGCGACTCCTCGGCCACCTCGTCGATGCCGGACCCGCAGGCGGTGTCGTGGGCTGCGTTTTGAAGCACTGACGTCCACGCCTGTTCCAGCAGGCCCGAGCAGTCCAGCCCGCTGAGCGCTGCCAGCGGCTCAGCCGCGCGCTCCAGGCGGAGGCAGGCCCGCAAGTAGGCCTGCTTGTCCGGGACACGGACCGACAGTGTGCCCATCAAGACGTTGGCGCGGGCCGATGAACGAAGCTCGCCAACCCATGGAGGCGAGTTGGTGGCCGCCAGCCGGTCGAGGTATTCTCCCAGACCCGCCACCTTGAGCCGCACGCCCTGCAGGTGCTCGTTGGCGGCGCTAGCCGAGGCCGGCAGGCCCCTCTGGGGAAGGACGTGATCGTTGCCGTTCATCAGCAGTACGTCGCCCTCTGGATTGAAGGGAGCGAGTGCCGAAAGGGCACCGGTGATGCGGGCCGCAAGGGCGGCTGCGTCGGTGGGCAGGTCTACCCCGTGGGAGTAGGAGGTCCCCATGTAGGCGGTGAGAACTTCGCTCCCGTCCGGGGCGCGCCAGATGAAGGCAAGCCGGTCGATGGCGAGGGGCACGCCGCGCCAGACCACCGCGTGCCGAAAACCAAACTGGCGATAGATCTGGGGCATCTGGGCCGGGTGACCGAAGGAGTCTGGGAGATAGCCGGCCTTCAGGCAACCTCCGTGCTCATCGGCCAGGCCGATGCCCCGCTGGAGATTACGCACAAGGGTCTCGCCGCTGACGAGGAATTCGTCCGGAAGCGTGTACCAGGGTCCGACCTCGATCCGCGAATTCAGCACAGCGTGATCTAGCCGCGCGCGCGCTTCCGGCCGGATCGCCAGGTAGTCATCGATCACTACCGTCTGGCCATCCATCAGGAATCGAAATTCCGGATCGGCCTCAGTGATTGTGAGCAGCTCGTCCCAGAGGTCGACGAGCTGGGCCCGAAAGGTCTGGAAGGGCGCGTACCACTCCCTATCCCAGTGGGTATGGGGAACGATGTAGACAGTCCGTTCGATCAGGGCAGGAACAAGGTTACGCCCTGACCGGCAAGTGTCGACCGCGCCGAGGTGGCATCCAGGCTACAAGCCTGAATGCCACTTCTCTGAGCCGATGACGTGCACCCAGGTCAGGCCCGAATTGATGTCGATCGGATCACCGTTGGCGTCCAGATAGACGGCGGGGACATTCGCGTCCGGGTGATGCCAGGTGGCATGAATCACGGCCCCGTTGGAATAGATATCGGCCTTGCCATCACCGGTCAGCTCATAAGCCTCTGTGTAATAGCCGTGAAAGGAGTTGGCGGGATTCATGTCGAGGTAAGAATTGACGTACTCGACGATTACGGTCTTGGCGTGTACTCGGCCGGTGCCCACATTCCTGAAAGGTGCTCCATCCTGGGTCTTGAGGTATTCCTTCGAAGCCCCGTCGTACTGCCACGACGCGCCATGGTCAGGCACAGAAACCTGCGCAGCGGGGTCCCCCACCGGCGCCGCATCAGGATGCTTTGGAGCGATGTCGTAGACGGGCGCGCCAAGACCGTGCTGGGCCGTGAAGTTGGTCACGTTGGTTCCGTTCATCATCACGTTGTGGGGGGCAAAGCGGGTCGCGTTGTCGCGGAAGAATACCCCGCCGGCGCCATGGCTGTAGTCGTTGACCAGGTTGGGATGCTGCCAGACCAGCCCTAGGATGTAGTCGTTTGCGCCCGAGCAATAGATCATCCCCTTGTACATCAACTCGAGGCGGATGGTGATGAGGCGGCAGCTGCGAACCGGTCCCACCAGGCTTGGTAGCGGATGCCAGTAGATCGCGCTCAGGCGCGGAATCGAGCCCTCGCTGATGTACTCATAGACCATGTCAGCCTGCTGCATGCCGGCCTGCGGCCTGGCGTCGCTGCTGTTTTCGATCTGAATGATGGTCGGGGCGCCAGAGCCTATCCTGCCTGGGTCCCCCTGCGATGGCACCTGGATGATGGTGGTGAAGGTCAACTTCCAGGGCGCGGCAAATGGATCCTGCTTGCGGTTGACCGCGGTCTGCGGGAGGGAAAGCTGGTACTGGCGGCTCGGGGCCAGCTTGAGATCAAGAGTGGCACTCTTTCCGTCGGAGGCCCAGGTCACCTTCTTGTTGTCCAGCGCCTTGCCGTTGAGGCTGATCGGCGATCTGGATGAGTCCATCGGCTGGCTGAAGTCAATCTTCACGCTGCCGGTGGGATGAAGGGCCTGCTGACCGTCCTTGACCGCCTTGTCGTCGACCTTTACATCGCTGACAGCCGGCGCGGGCTCCGTCTTGAAGCTGAAAGAGCTCTGAACCTGACCCCGGCCTGAGGAGGACTGGGCACCTTTGACGCTGACGTGGTAGGCGGTGCTCGGCTGCATCGCGGGCCGGAACCGGAACTCGCGAGCGCTGATCGCTTTGAAACCAACCATGACCTTGGGGCTGATGGCAAAGCTGCGCTGGACCGAGTCCGCCTTCATGTCCTGGTTGAAGCGAAGGTCGATCGATGCCGTCCTCGGGACGGCCTGTTCGCCATCGGTGACGTTGGCGCTGACTTCCAGTGGTGCCGTCAGGATGCGGATGACGATCGCGGCAGCAACCAGCAGGATTGCGATCGGTGCCAACCACCAGCGTTCACGAAGCGTTTGTGTCCAGGTCATTGATCACTCCCTATCACGTGCACCCAGGTCAGCCCCGTGTTCAGCTCGATGGGGTTGCCGTCGGCGCCGTAGTAAACGACCGGCAGGTCCCGGTTTGGATGTCGCCACGTCGCGTGGATAACGCCGCCGTCTGAGTAGATGTCCGCCGAGCCTTCCCCTGCCAGTTCGTAGTACTCAGTGTTGTAGTCGCGATGCACGCCGGTATTTCCTGGACTCGTGTCGAGGTGCGAAGAGACGTGTTCGACGATCAGGTTCTTGGCATGGACCTGGCCCGTACCGACATTGGTGAAGGGGGCGCCATCCTGCCATTTGAGGTACTCATGCGAGTTGGCATCATAACGCCAGGTGGCGTTGTGTTGAGCGATGTACACGCTGGCGGCCGGCGCGGCG
>DASWQQ010000156.1:0-4543 GCA_036403615.1 Candidatus Dormiibacterota bacterium
GTGGTAGGCCATCGTGTAGCACTCGATGGCGTGCGTCAGCGCGTCCATCCCTGTGCCTGCGGTCACCCCGGACGGCAGGTTGACACTCAGCGTCGGATCGACCAGGGCCACCCAGGAGGCGATGTTGGGCGTGCCGCCGACATTGAATTTCACCTTCCGGTCCGGATCGGTGATCACCGCCCAGAGCGTCACCTCGCTGCCGGTGCCGGCTGTGGTCGGGACGGCGACGAGCGGGGGAATACGCGAGTGGATCGGATCCTTTCCCCATTCATATTGGGCGATGCTGCCGCCGTGGACCACCACCACCCCGATGCCCTTGGCCGCATCGATCGAACTGCCTCCGCCGATGGCCACCAGGCCATCGCAGCGTTCTGACTGGTAGTAGCGGGCTCCGGCATCCACCAGCGCGATGCCCGGGTTGGCACGAACCTGGTCATAGGTGACCGGATCTACACCGGCCGCTCGTAGCGGCTTCAGAGCCTCCTCGAGGAGGCCGGCCTTCACGATTCCCTGATCGGTGACCACCAGCGGGCGTTTGACATTGAGGTTGGCGGCCTCTTCGCCGAGCGCGCTCAGCGCACCTATCGCATGGACCATCCGGGTCGGTGACTGGTACGCCTTCAGGACATTGTCAAGCACGGACAACGAATTTCCTCCTCCTCAGCCAATTAGCGGTGACTCTTTGTATACGCCGAAAGTCTCTTCTGACACACGAACTCTGTCAAGGGCCCTCACCGCGTGCCTCCCGCAGGTAGCCCTGCAAGCGGTCCGAGTCCATGATCGTAAGCGCTCGATTCCATCGCGTCAGGTAGTAGTCGGTGAAATCGAAGTCCAGCGTCGAGATCTTTGCCTGGATAGCCCCCCAGAGCGTCCAGCCGACGTCCGACATGAGGGCGAACAGGTTCATGCGGGCCAGTTGCCGGCGGTCCAGCCGACCGAAGTACGCTTCGCACAGGATGGCTCTTAACTCATCATCAAAGCTCGCCTCCTGTGCCGTGTTGCCCAGGTCGAAACATGGGTCGTTATTTCCACTCAGCTCGTAGTCGACGATCCGCAAGCATTGCCCGTCGTCGATGAAGTTCTCGCAGAGCAGGTCGTTGTGACAGGAGACACTTCGGAGCGCCCCCGACTGGACCGCCTGCTCGATCTCCGCCAGCTGCGGTAGTCGTTGCCGATAGTCTGCTGGGATCCGGACCCCGTGCTCCTCGACGATGCGGAGGTACTCCTCGATCAGCCGGAACATGTTGAAGTCCTTGAAGAAACGAGGAGCTCCGTGCAAGCGCTTGAACGACTCGGCCATCCGCCGCGCCATCGACGCCGAGCGCACCGCCCGGGCCGACATGGTTTCACCGGCGATGAATTCGAGAACCATGATGTCCCCCTGGGGCACATGTTCCAGCACCGCCGGACCGATACCCGTGCTCGCCGCCGCTCGGGCGTTATAGACCTCATTGACCCGGTCGATCGACAGCAGCTCGGTCGAGGTGCCAGGGATGCGCATGACGTACCGTTCGCTGGCGGTCTCGACGAGGTAGTTCTCGTTGGTCAGCCCGCCTGACAGCGCAACGACCTTGATCTCTCTGCCCCGCCAGAGCGAAACGCGGCCGGCCGCCTCCTCAGCCCGCGACATGCTTTGGATCAGAAGCAACCAGTTGCTCGCGCTTGAGCTGAGCATCGGTGCTGACCTCGGCCGGTACGCGCCGCCCGAAGACCTCTACCTCGACCCGCGCGCCGGGTCCGAGGGCGACCGGCAGATAGCTGTAGGCAATGTTGCGCCCAACGGTGAATCCGTAGGCGCAGCTGCGTAGCCGGCCCACGATCGAGCCATCGGCGTAGACGGCCTCTCCGCCATAGATCGCGACGTAGTCATGCTCGCCGACCAGCAGGGTGCGCAGGCGCCGCGTGATCCCCGCGGTCTTTGCCGCCAGCAGGGCCTCGCGACCATTGAACGGGCCCTTGTCGAAACGGACGCAAAATCCGAGCCCGGCTTCCAGCGGGTTGTCCAGCAGGGTGAGGTCGGTGCCGTAATACCGGTAACCCTTCTCCATTCGCAGCGAGTCCAGCACTCGGTAGCCACCCGGCCGAATGCCCAGCGTTCGCCCGGCAGCCATCAACCGATCCCACACCTGGCCTGCAATACCGGGCTCGAGGTAGAACTCCCACCCCAGTTCGCCGACATAGGTCACGCGCTGGGCAAACACGTCGAATCCCTCGATGCGGATGGCGCGAGCCTGCATGAAGGGGAAGCCTTCCTCGGAGACGTCCTCATCGGTCATGCTTTCCAGCAAGGTGCGCGCTCGCGGACCCCAGGTTCCGATGACGCACAGCTCCTCGGTCGTCTCGCGGATCTCGACTGGCCCGTCCTCCTCGCGCCGTTCGAGCCGCAGCCACCCGAGATCGCTGTTCACATAGCCGGCACCCGTCACCAGCCTGAACCGATGCGGGCCCAGTCGAGTGATCGTGACGTCCGCTGATATCCCTCCGCGGTGATCGAGTAGCTGGGTGTAGACGACGCTGCCGACCGGTCTTCCGACCAGGTTGCCCGCCACACGTTCAAGCAGCGGGAGTGCTCCCGGACCGCTCAGCTCGACCTTCCCGAAGGACGTCATGTCGATGATCCCGGCGCGTTCGCGAAACGCCCGATGCTCCTCGGCCTGCAACTCGAACCACGGCGGTTGGGTCCAACCGAAGCGGCGCTGGTCGGCACCCGCTCGCCGCCAGGCCCTGCCCGGCTCAAAGTGCTCGGGTCGCTCCCAGCCGTGCTTTTGTCCGAAGACTGCGCCAAGATCCTGCATCCGCTGGTGCAGCGCGCTTGTGCGGCGCGGCCGACCCCACTCGTCGGCGTCGTATGGATAGCGAAGGAAGTAGTAGTAGCGGTAAGCCTCCCTGGCCAGCTCGGCCACGTAGCGATGGTCGCGGTGGACCGGCCCGAAGCGCCAGGGCCGGTAGCCATAGAGGTCCAGCTCGGTCTCTCCCGCCGTGATCAGTTCCATCAGCGATTTACCGAGCCCGCCGGCAGCGCCGAACCCGTTCAGTGAGAGTCCGGCCGCCATGAACAGCCCAGGGACGCCCGGGACCGGCCCCAGCAGTGGATTGGCGTCGGGGGTCATGGCGTCCGGATGGCAGACGAGCTTGATGATCCCCGCCTCCCCGATGAAGGGAAACCGCCGCGCCGCCCCCTTGAGAAGAGGCTCGAACCGACCCTGGTCCGGAGCGAGGGAAGTGCCGGCGTGTTCCCACGGAACTCCGTCGATCCATCGTGCCCGGGGGTCCAGTTCGTAGCCCCCGAGCACCACGCCTCCCGCCTCCGCTTTCCCATAGATCAGGTTGTCCGGGTCGCGGAAGCACGGCATGTCATGGGGAAGTTCGGCACCCTCGACCGCCTGCAGCGCAGCATGCTGGTGATCGACGGGCGTGGACACGACGAACGCGCCGGCCATTGCGGCCACCTGTGGGGCCCAGATGCCACAGGCGATCACAACCACCTCGGCTTCGATCCGCCCGGTTTCGGTCTGCACCGCCTGCACTGCTCCTCGCGTGGAGAGCTCCAACCCGGTTACCCGCGAATCCGTCAGCACCGTCACCCCTAGCTCGCTGGCGGCCTTTGCCAGCGCGAAGGTGGCCGTATGGGGATCGAGCGCCCCATCCCCTGGCACCCACACGGCACCAAATAGCGAATCCGTGCTGATTGCGGGCATCAGCTGCGCAGCGTGCTCGGCCGATACCATCTCGACGTCCAGCCCTATCGCTTTGGCGCGGCTCACGCCCCGCTGCTGCTCGAGAAATTGCTCACGGCTGGAGGCGAAGCGCAGGCTGCCGACGGTCTCAAAAATGCCCAGCTGCCTATACAGGTCGATGCTGTAGCGGCGGAACCGCATCATGGTGGGCGAGGGATTGAACTGGGTGACCAGTCCCGCCGCATGACAGGTGGAACCGCTGGTCAGGTCGGCTTTCTCCAGGAGCACGGTGTCGCGCCATCCAGCCTGCGCCAGGTGATAGGCAACGCTCGTGCCGGTTATCCCGCCCCCGATAACGACGGCGCGCGCACGGCTCGGTAGTGGAGTCATGCGCGCGCCGCTCCGGTCAGAACGAACGACTACTCAACGGGAATCTCCCGGTGGATCCGGGACAGGTCGATACCCTGCCGTTTGCGCACCACGCGGGCGACCACGTAAATGGCGATGGCGACAAGATAGGTAGCGAGGAAGTACTTCGGCGACGCGCCGTTGATTTTGAAAGACGTCCCGTAGACATCATTGAACGACCACTCTGCGAGCATGAACAGGAGGAAGACCGCGCTCACCACGCCCGTGATCGTGATCACAGGGATGCCCGCGATCCTGAATCGGGAAATCGGCGAGTTCTCGAAGATGTCCTTCCGGCGCCAGGGCAGGATGGCTGCCGCGACCACCGTCCCCAGGAACGTGATCGCTATGACACCGGTCGCCCAGAGAAAGATTCCCTGCAACCCCGTGCCGCCGTATGCCCAGAGGGCACTGATCACCAGTGATGGCACGATCATCAGCACGAGCGAACCGTAGGG
>DASWQQ010000157.1:0-3245 GCA_036403615.1 Candidatus Dormiibacterota bacterium
GGATGTTCGGCCACCCGAGCCCTTCACACAGGCCCACGTGAACGCGGGTGCTCGCGAATACGAGCAGCGCTGCATTGCTTGTCATGGCGGACCAGCGGTGCCGCGCGCCAAGTGGGCGAGCGGCATGATCCCGACACCGCCGTATCTGATCGACACGTCGCGCCATTGGTCGGCGGCGGAGCTCTACGTCATCGTCCATGACGGGATCAAAATGACCGCGATGCCGGCCTGGGGTGAGTTGGAGCCGGACGACAACCTGTGGAACGTGGTGGCCTTCCTGGAGGCGCTACCAGGAATGTCCTCGGACGAGTTTGCCCGGATGCGGGCGGAGGTAAGTGCACCATCGCCGGTGAACCCCGGTGGGGGCTCGGATCTCGTGTCCTCGGCCCCGTTCACGAGATGACGGCATGGAGCTGCCGATAAACAGGCGGCTCCAAACATCCCCAAAATCAGGACGCGGCTTTCAGTCCTGGCGCTCGCGGCGAAGCGATTGCAGGCCAATTCCGGCAGCCTCGAAGCCTCCGTCGACCGCGATTACCTGACCTGTGACGTATGACGCGCGCTCGGAGCAGAGGAAGACGATCATGTCCGCGAGCTCATCCTCAAGGCCGTATCGGCCGAGAGGGATTGCGTCGTGATAGTCGGCGCGAATTGAGGGGCTGTGGACCGCTTTCGCCATTGCGGTGTCAACCGGGCCAGGAGCAACCGCGTTCACGCGGATACCGAGCTCAGCGAGTTCGACGGCTTGCTGCTTCGTGAGGTGCGCGAGACCAGCCTTGCTGGTGCCGTAGGCGACCCGGAGCGTCGAGGCGCGCAGGCCCGAGATCGAGGTCACGTTGACGATGGCCCCGCCACCGGTCTCTGCCATCAGCGGGGCGGCGGCCTGCGTGCACAGGAACGGTCCGGACAAGTTCACGGCCAGCACACGCGACCATTCCTCGAATGTGGTCGCGAGCAGCGGCTTGAACACGGCGACACCGGCGTTGTTGACCAGCGCATCAAGCCGCCCGAACCGATCGGCCGTCTGCTGGATCGTCGAGGCGACCGCCTGCGGATCGGAGACGTCGGCGGTGAGCGTCAGGATCTCTTCGGGACGGCCGATCTCCTCGGCAACCGACCTGAGCGTCTGACCGTCGGTGTCGAGCAGCACCACGCGCCATCGCTCGGCCAGGAATCGCTTTGCGACCGCGAGCCCGATCCCGCGCGCCGCACCCGTCACAAGCGCCGTTCGATCCCGAGCCTCTGCCATTCAGCAAACTCCATCAGTGCACGAGCACGCGACCCGCATCGCGGGCTGTCGCGTGCTCAAGGACAGGGAAAGCAGGTAAGGTGATGTTCGCCCTATCGAAAGGCCTTCTACGTTACCACGGCAGCACTCTATGCGGGGGTGGGAAGGCCGCGGCTGATCGGGGGTGCCTTTGCCTCTGACACCAGCTCGAAGATTTGCACCGTGTCTGCAAAGCCTTTCGGCCTGATCGTGTCGACTTGCCGGAAGGCGAACGCCCCCGCGGCTCGTCGGGCTACAGCCTCGCTAACCAACACCGCACGCAGTATCGTAGCTCTTGTTCAGGCTAGGGAGCACCTGTTTGAAGGCCGGCTCGGCCTAGCTCCTTGTCAGGCGCTCGGATTTGCTGGGCCGCGCCGCAAGCCCGCGGAACTGTCGAGCGACAATTCGGGCGACCGTGACCGGATGCGCAAGCACGCCGGTCAGCCGCCCCATTCCGCTCTGCGGCTCATGGAACATCCCGAGCTGACGCAGGACCGTTGCCCGATCGTAGTAGATTCGCTCGCCTGCCAACCGGTCCGCATCGTCGAACGTGAACACAGCGCAAAGCGGAAACGCAATATGTCGTCCGGTGGCGGGCAGCCCGCGCCACGATCCGGAGTGATGCCCGCTGATGATCACCTCGAGAACGATCGCCTCCTCCGCGAAATAGCGTCGTTGAACGGCGATGTTCAGATCGGGCAGGGCATGAAGCATGTCCGCATAGAACGTTCGTACGCCATGGTGACCCTCGTGCTGCTCGTCCCACGCCTGGTCCTCGTAGCGTGCCGTTGCCCCGAAGGTCTCAACGATCGCGTCGAGGTCGTGCTCGTTCTCTCGTCTGATGTGCTCGTCCACCAGGCGCAGCCTAGCCAAGCGTCGATCTTCAGAGAGGATTGTCATCACTCTTGGAGCCCCTTGCCGCGCCCATTGTGTACCCGGCCCAGCCAATGACAAACGAAATTAGCCCACCACCCAGCAGCTGAAATCCTTGACTGTAAGAAGGGCGATCCCGGCTCACTCGCTATGCGAGCTCAAGCCGAGCCTCTATCGTCCTGACTCTACTCTCCGCACCCATCTGATCTCGAGGAGTGAAATGGCGAAACCGCAGCAGCCGGGTCTGGTCGTTCGGCAAAAGTCGCCTCTCAACCTCGAGTTCCCATTCGCCTCCCTCTCGGATTGGCTCGTGCCGTCCGAGCAATTCTACGTGCGAAGCCATTTCCCTGCCCCCCGGCTCGCGGCCGAGGAATGGGCTCTGGTGGTCGACGGCATGGTGGATACACCACTCCGGCTGACGCTGGATCAAGTCAGGGACATGCCGTCCGTGACCGTTGCGGCCGTGATGGAATGCGCCGGTAACGGACGCGTCTTCTACGAGCCAGCGCGGGAAGGCCTGCAATGGCAAAGCGGGGCGGTCGGCAACGCGCAATGGACAGGCGTTCTCCTGCGGGACGTGCTGGCGAAAGCCGGCATTCAGGACAGCGCCACCGAGGTCGTGCTGGTCGGCGCTGATCGTGGCGTGGTCGACGGTGGCAAGAAGACCGCGTCACCCGGTTCCATCGCATTCGCCCGAAGCCTACCTCGAGATAAGGCTCTCTCCGACAGCGTCCTCCTCGCGTACGAGATGAATTCCGAACGCTTATCCTTGGACCACGGGTTCCCCCTGCGCGCCGTCGTCGCCGGATGGTATGGCATGGCCTGGATCAAGTGGATTACGGAGATCCGCGTCGTTCGCCGTCCCTTTCTCGGCTACTGGCAGGCGCGTGACTACTTTCGATGGGACAGGAGCTTCGGGGAACCTGTCCTGGTCCCGATCAGCGAAATCGAGGTGAAGGCTCAGATCGCGCGTCCGGTCCAAGGCGCCAAGGTCCCGGTCGGGCGTCCGTACCGGATCTTTGGGGCTGCATGGAGCGGCGAGAGCGGCATCAGGGAAGTGCTCGTCGACACCACGGATGGGACCAACTGGCGGCCCGCAACGCTG
>DASWQQ010000158.1:0-12137 GCA_036403615.1 Candidatus Dormiibacterota bacterium
GCAGGTTCCGCTCGGGACAGTCAAGAGCCGGCAGCGACTCGGCCTCGAAAGGATGCGCCAGGCGCTCGCGTTTCGGGAAGTCAACTGACCACTCGTTGGCTCAGTCTATGGATCCGGCGACGGCGGTCACCCTCAATGCCCTTGTCCATCTTGCCGGTGGTGCAATGCTCGCGGTCGGCCTCTTCCCACGCCTGGCGGCCCTGACCCTGGCCGGCTCGATGGTTCCGACGACGTTGGGCGCCCACAGTTTCTGGGAGTTAAGCGAGCCGGCTCAGCGATCCCAACACCGCACGCACTTCCTCAAGAACACCGCCATCACGGGCGGCCTCCTGATCGCCGCACTGGACTAACCACTCGCCTGCGTCCCTGTGCGGAGGGCTGGGGAGTGGGATTTGGTTTCGCGGGTCGCTAACGCCCCACGAGTCTGGACACCTGGCTTGCGATCACGGCGTCTTCGCGCGCCCTTACTCGCAGCACCGCGGGCCGCCAGCCCGGCTCCGTCAATAAAACATCGCCGCCTCCCTCAGGAGCCGCAATTCCCGCGAAGCCAAGTGCGGCGAGCCGGCGGAGGATGGCGGCGCGGATCGAGGCGGAGTTTTCCCCGATCCCCCCCGTGAACACGAGCGCGTCGATTCGAGGAAGGGAGGTCGCGGCTGCCGCAATTCCGGCCGCCGCCCGATGCACGAATATGTCGATCGCGAGGCGGGCCGGCTTGTTCCCCTTTTGCTGAGCCACCTCCAGCTCCCGCATTCCCGCTTTGCGACCGGCCACGGCGATAAGTCCGGACTCATGCCAGAGCTGTTTCTCGAGCCGGAGGGCGCTAAGCCGCTTTTTTCGTAGCGCATAGAGAATGATGCCCGGGTCGATCGAGCCCGCCCGGGTCCCCATCATCAGGCCTTCAAGAGGTGTCAGTCCCATCGAAGTATCGACCGTGCGGCCGTCCAGCACGGCCGTGACCGATGCGCCGCTGCCCAGGTGAGCGACGATCAGGGAAAGCTCCTCGGGCGGCACCTGCAGCAGCTGGGCGGCGCGACCCATGGACCATTCCACCGAGAGGCCGTGAAATCCAAAACGGCGGATCTTCCAATCACGAGACCATTGCGACGGCACAGGATAGATGTATGCAGCCTCCGGCAGGCTGGCGTGAAAGGCCGTGTCAAAGGCCGCCACGTGAGGCTTGGGCTTGAGAATCGCCTGGGCTGCGCGGATGGTTGCGGCCGCCACGGGATTGTGCAAAGGTGCAAACTCCGACAGCTGGTCGATCGCCCTGACCACCGATGGAGTCACCCTGACCGGCTGCCGAAACCGCATCCCTCCGTGCACCACCCGGTGCCCCACCGCCTCGACCGAGTCCATCGAAGTTGTTTGGCCCAACTGCTTCAACGCACTGCGGACGGGTCCGACGACGCCGCGCCCTCTGCTGGCGTCTGTTCCGAGCGACACTTCGACCTGGGCCATCGCCGCGAGACCATCGCTATCCAGGACGCTCGCCTTGAGCGAACTTGAACCCGCGTTGAGTACTAGAACGCGCACCTATCTAGGAAGGCCAGGTCCACTTGACAACGTCGGGCATGTCCTCGCCATGCTCGCGGGTGTAGCTGCGGTGGCGAAGCCTGGCATCCGCCATTCGTTGGCGTACGTGCCCGGCGCGCGAGGCCAGTCCGGGTACCCGGTCGATAACGTCGATCACGAGGTGAAAGCGATCGAGGTCGTTCAGCATCACCATGTCGAAGGGCGTGGTCGTGGTTCCCTCTTCCTTGTAGCCACGCACGTGCAGGTTCTGGTGGTTGTGACGACGGTAAGTCAGGCGGTGGATCAACCACGGGTAGCCGTGGTAGGCGAAGACCACCGGCCGGCTGGTGGTGAACAGTGCATCAAACTCCGCATCGGAAAGTCCGTGCGGATGTTCGCTCGGCGGTTGCAGCTTCATCAGGTCCACCACGTTTACGACCCGCACCTTGAGATCGGGAATTTGCTGCCGCAGCAGGTCCGCTGCTGCCAGTGTCTCCAGAGTAGGGATGTCGCCGGCGCAGCCTAGAACCACATCGGGTTCACCCGAGTCGTTACTGGCCCATTCCCAGATCCCTATGCCGCGCGTGCAGTGGATCACCGCTTCTTCCATCGTCAGGTAGTTGAGCGACTTCTGCTTTCCGGCGACGATGACGTTCACGTACTGCCGGCTCTTCAGGCAATGCTCCGCGACGGAGAGCAGGCAATTGGTATCGGGCGGTAGGTAGACACGCACCACCTCCGCCTTCTTGTTCAGCACCAGGTCGATGAAGCCCGGGTCCTGGTGGGTGAAACCGTTGTGGTCCTGACGCCAGACGTGCGAAGTCAGTAAATAGTTGAACGACGCGATCGGCTTGCGCCACGGGATCCGGTTAGTCACCTCCAACCACTTTGCGTGCTGATTGAACATGGCGTCGACGATGTGAATGAAGGCTTCGTAGCAGCTGAAGAGGCCGTGCCGCCCGGTGAGCAGGTAGCCTTCGAGCCACCCCTGGCAAAGGTGCTCGCTCAGCACCTCCATTACGCGCCCGTCAACGGCGAGATGATCGTCGGTGGCCAATCGCTCCGCGAGCCATGTCCGGTTGGTTGCCTCGAAGACCGCGCCTAAACGGTTCGACGCCGTCTCATCGGGCCCCATCAGGCGGAAGTTATGCGGGTTGCGCTTGATGACATCGCGCAGGTAGGTACCGAGTACCCTGGTCGCCTCGTCGAAGCTGGTGCCAGGTTTCTCCACGGCAACCCCGTATTTACGGAAATCCGGCAGCTTCAAGGGCTGCAGCAGCACTCCCCCGTTGACATGAGGGTTGGCGCTCATGCGGCGCTTACCGCTGGGAGGAAGCGCTGCGAGCTCGGCGATCAGGACGCCCTCTTGGTCGAAAAGTTCCTCGGGACGGTAGCTGCGCATCCAATCTTCAAGCGCCTTCAGATGGCCCTGCTTGGCAAGCTCATCTACCGGGACCTGGTGCGCGCGCCACGTCCCCTCGACCGGTAACCCATCCATTTCCTTTGGCCCGGTCCACCCTTTTGGGGTTTCCATCACGATCATCGGCCAGTTCGGCCGCTCCGCCTGGCCCGCACCCCGCGCCGAGCTCTGTATCCGTGCGACCTCGTCCAGGACCCGATCCAGCAGGGCAGCCATCTGGCTGTGCATGGTCATCGGGTCGGAACCTTCGATGAAGTGCGGGGTATACCCGTTGCCCTCGAGCAGTTGTCTCAGCTCGTTCTTCGGAATCCGCGCGAGCAATGTCGGATTAGCGATCTTGTAGCCGTTCAAATGCAGAATCGGGATCACGGCTCCATCGGTCACTGGGTTCAGGAACTTGTTCGAGTGCCAGCTCGCCGCCAGCGGCCCGGTCTCCGCCTCGCCGTCGCCGATCACGCAGAAGACCTTGAGCTCCGGGTTGTCGAAGGCCGCCCCGTAGGCATGGGTCAGCGAATAGCCGAGCTCGCCGCCTTCATGGATCGAACCGGGGGTTTCCGGCGCATCGTGACTCGGGATGCCGCCCGGAAAAGAGAACTGTCGGAACAGCCTCTGCATACCGGTGGCATCGCGGGTGATGTCCGGATAGACCTCGGTGTAGGTTCCTTCGAGGTAGGCATTCGCCACCATGCCCGGCCCGCCGTGCCCCGGTCCGCAGACATAGATTGCGTCCAGGTCGCGCTCCTTGATCACCCGGTTCAGGTGGGCATAGATGAAATTCAGACCCGGCGTCGTTCCCCAGTGGCCAAGCAGTCTTGGCTTGGTGTGCTCTAGCTTCAACGGCTCGCGCAACAGCGGATTCTGCAGCAGGTAGATCTGGCCTACTGAAAGGTAATTCGCGGCCCGCCAGTAGGCGTGAATCGCTGCCAGCTGCGCCTCGTCGAGTTTTTGATCAGTCCTGGTGCCGGTCACCTGTTCGCTCCTTTGCATCTCCCACACGATAACGTGAAGCGGTACTGTCACGAGCGGTTGCGAGCCGGCCGCGATCCGTCCAAATCTAGGGGCTCTGTAAGGTTCTCCAGCCGACCGGCCCTTAGACTGGCGCTGAAATGCCAGTCAAACCAGGACCGAGGCCAAAGCCCCGGCCGAAACCAAAGCCCAGGCCCGCCCCAAAGCCCCGACCAAAGCCCAGGCCGGGTCCACCCCCGGCGCCGAAACCGAACAGCAAGATCCAGCATGTCGTGATCATCGTCAAGGAGAATCACGCCTTCGATAACTACTTTGGACGCTTTCCGGGCGTCGACGGTACGGCCAACCTGGCGCTTGCCTCCGATCCCCCCTCAAAGGACCATCCACACGACCACGCCTCCTGGCTCAAACGTGACGCCGGGGCCGCTCGGGAGCAATACGACCGGGCAAACATTCCCGACTACTGGCGCTTCGCTCAGCAGTACACGCTGTGCGACCGCTACTTCACCGAGGTTGGCGGGCCATCAACCCCGAATCACCTGATGCTGATCGCGGCCGACTCACCAATCATCAACAACCCGCACTACCGTGACCCGATCAGCATGCAGCCGCCCTTCAACATTCCCTCTCTCCCGGCGAACCTGCAAAAGGCGGGCCTTAGCTGGAAGAACTACGGTGGCTATGCGCATGGGTACATCAGCGCTCTGAAAGGCAGCCGTAACAACGTGTCCGCTGACAGGTTCGCGCTCGATGCCGCGGCGGGGAACCTCCCAACCGTTTCCTGGCTCTACGGTCCAAAGGGCATGAGCGAACACCCGGTCGAATCAGTTCACGACGGCCAGGCTTGGACAGCCGCGCAGGTTGCGGCCATCGTGAAAGGCGGACTGTGGCCCAGCACCGTGGTCTTCATCACGTGGGACGATTGGGGCGGCTGGTACGACCACGTCGTTCCACCCGAGGTCGAAACCTGGACGGATGGCACCCAGTTCCGTTATGGAACCCGCGTCGGCTGCCTCGTGCTCAGCCCCTATGCGAAAGCCGGGTACATCTCAAAAAAGCTTCACTCGCATGTCAGCCTGGTCAAGTTCGTGGAGTCGACATTTGGTCTTGCCCCCATCAACAGCCGTGACCACTCCGCGGACGACATGGCGGATTGCTTTGACTTCACCCAGAAGCCCCTCCCGCCCCCCGCCTAGAGCTTTCCTACTCGCGGAGCGCTGCGGCGAGGTCGGCGCGACGCAGCACGCTGAGCGTCATCACGGCGCTGACAACCGCACCCGCAACGACCGCGGCCACCAGCAGCCCCAGGAATGTCCATGGCACCGCCAACGCGTCCGGTGGCGGGTCGAAGACGTGCGTCAGGATCGTGACGAGCATCAGGGCGAGGACTGAACCCAGCACCGCCGACAGCGCGAGCGCAAGCAGGCTCACGACGGTCGTCTCAGTCCATACAAAGCTCGCAACCGTGCGTAGCCGAGCCCCGATCGCCACCATGGTTGCGAACTCACGACGGCGCTCAATGCTGGTGAGGCCGGCAAATAGGACAGTTGCCGCAACCGCGAGGGCGATGCCAAAGCCTTCCTCGAGCCTGCTTATCCCGGCGAGCGACACCGCCGTGAGGGAGCTGGAAGTGAGAGCCAGCTGGCCTGTGATGTCTCGCACCGTGGCGCCGCTCGACGCGACCGCCGACTGGATCTGCGCTGCGACCGCGTGCGGGTTGGCGTTGGTTGAGATCAGGTCGACATTCGGTCCGGCGACATGGCTCACGCTCAGGATGTAGGGGAGGTTGGCAACCAGGAACGAGTCCTTGGGCGCCGTCGGGAACTCCTTGACGATGCCGACGACGTGGAAGTCGATCACACGGTACTGCCCGGTGGAGGCATCCAGCAGGCGCAACCTGACAAGGTCGCCGTTCGCCAGGCCGTAGTCCTTGATCGTTTCCGCCGACACCAGGACGCCGTCGCGGCGCTGTTGCAAGGCCTTGAGGGTTGATGCGGCAGAGGCGCCGGTGAAATAGCTGTCGCGCAACTGAGTCGACCGCGCGATGCTCGCGGGATCAATCCCATAAAGGTCCTGCAGGTCCGGTCCCACGTAGGCGTAGGTGTGCAGCAGCTTGGACGTGGCCTGCAGGCCCGGAGTCGTCGCCACCGTGTTTAAGGTGCTCGATCCCAGTGCCGAGTTTGGCGGCGCCGTCACGACGACGTCAGAGCCAAGCGTGAGCCGCGCGTCAGCAATACCTTGCTGGTCATAGGTGGCGCTGAAAAGTCCGAGGCTGACCCCGAAGCTGAGCAGCAACCCGATCAGGATGGCAGCGCGGCTGACGGACCGGGTGCGGCGGCCGGCGCTCTGCATGAGGAAGGGCAGCAGACGGTTCGACCCCTGCGCGGCAGGCAGCCTTCGAGCCCCGGCGCTGACCATGCGGGACGCGATGCGCACCAGCAACAGCGTGGCCCCAATCCAGAGCAGAGCGGGAGCAAGGAAGCTGTACAGCGAGAGTGCGAGGGTGGGGTTGCTATCGGGATTGACGACAGCGGACAATCCGGTGACCCGGTCAACGCCAAAGACTGCGGCGCTGATCACCAGCGCGACGACATCGAGATACAGTCGAGCCCATAGCGGTCGCCGCGCGACCGGTGCTTTTCCTCTCGAGCCCGCCACTGCGGCCCGATAAGTGAGCATCGCCAGCCCCAGGCGCGCACCGATTCCGGCAGCCAATCCGACCAGTAGAACCATGGCGCCAGTGCGGACCAGTGTGCCGCCACCCATGCCATCAGGCGCCAGCCTGGAGAGCGACAACGCCAGCACGGCCGCGGGCAGTGCGATCAAGGTTGCCAGCGCGCCAATCAGGATCCCCTGGACTGCTGCGCCGCCAGCCACATCCGCGCGGAGCGCTCCTCGGGTCCGCAACAGCGCCAGCTCACGACGTTCGTCGTCAGCGCCGGACGTAGCAGCGTAGTAGGCGAGCCAGAGCGCGATGATCACCCCCGGCAGCGCGAGGAAGATGAAGATTGCCTGTCCATAGAGGGCCTGCTCCGCGGCCACGCCAAGCGCGGCGTCCAGGTTGTCGGCAATACTCAGCTCGCCAGGATAGGTGCGCTCCACCGTATGGCGGAAGGTCGCCAGTTTTTGCTGAGCGTCGGCGGGCCCCCCCACCAGAAGTGCTCGATTGACTTGCGCGTGGACTTCCCATTGAACGTTGGGAGCGGCGGCCAGCTGTTGCTGGAAAATCCCCATGGGCGCGATTACGACTTGAGTCGGGGGCGCTGCCGGCGCGCCGGACGCCCCGACTCCGAGAGGCTGAAAGACCAGTTCACTTACATCCATGACGGCGATCCCTGTAACCGTGATCGGCGCCGAGGTCGATTGCGTCCCCAGCCGCAGCCCTACCATGTCGCCGACCTGCGCTTGCAGAGTGCTGGCAAGCGGCTGCGAGAGCACGACCCCGCTGGAATCGACGCGACCAGTGAGAAGGTGAAACGGCCTGAGTTGGCCGAGGTATCCCGGTGGGATTGCCAGGATGCTGCCGGAGCCCGCCGTCGCCAGGCTGCCCCCGAGCTGATGCGTGGCGCCGGAGAAATTAGCGGTCGCTGCCGGCTTCGCTTCGGTTACGCCGGGTACCGCGCCGACCTTGCCCGCGAGCGACTGGGCCATCTGTTGATCTGCGACGGAGGCCTGCCAGTCGAGGGGGACCCGCGAGGCGGCCGAGCGAGTCATCGCCGAGAGGTTGCCACTGACAAACAGAAGGATGGATGCGAGCAGTGCCAGGGCAGCGGCAATCGCCACTACCTCTGTGAGCGTGCGAGCCCAGCGATGCTTGAGTGACCGGAGTGCGGGTGGAAGGAGCAGAAAACTCATGCGCTTCCTGTCAGGTGTGCGCGACCATCAGCCATCTCGACGACGAGGCCGGCGCGCTCGGCGACGCTGGCATCGTGGGTCGCAAGCACAACGATCAGCTGCGGGTTCTCGCGGCGCAGATCATCGATAAGTGTCAGGACCGAACGGGCGGTACCGCTGTCCAGCTGACCGGTGGGCTCATCCGCCAGGAGCACTCGCGCCCCCTGGGCGACCGCCCGGGCGAGTGCAACCCGCTGCTGTTCGCCGCCAGAGAGCGCGTCAGGCAGGGCACCGCCTTTGTGACTGAGTCCAACCCGGTCCAGCGTTGCAAGTGGATCCGGGCGGTCGAGCCGGCCGGCCACATAGGCTGCGAATGCAACGTTCTCGGCGGCCGTGAAGGTGGGGAGAAGGTTACCGCCCTGGAAAAGGTAGGCGAATGCCATCGCGCCTCTCCCGTCTCGGCGCTGCAGCTGAAACGCACTCAGTGTCTGTCCATCCCATCGAACCTCTCCCCCTGTCGGAGGAATCAGCCCCCCGAGGCAGTGCAAAAGCGATGTCTTGCCCGATCCCGATGGACCTCGCAAAGCTACAAAGCTACCTGGCTTGAAGGCCAGCGAGACCC
This sequence comes from Candidatus Dormiibacterota bacterium, assembly GCA_036403615.1. Taxonomy (GTDB): domain Bacteria; phylum Chloroflexota; class Dormibacteria; order CF-121; family CF-121; genus JALYYC01. The sequence continues at coordinate 8,355 of DASWQQ010000158.1, forward strand.
CTCGCAGAGCATCAACCCTGTTGGCCCCGGTGCCGTAGCTGACACTGACCGCATCGGCAACCAGGCATCCCTGCTCGGTGGCTACCTGCACACGCCGTCCTCCATGTTCACGACTCGGGTCGCGCGAACGGCCACCTCTTTGCTGTGGGTGACAACCAGTAGCGCGGCGCCCTGGCGTGCGCGTGCGCGATCGAGCTGCTCGAGGACCAGCGCCTGGCTTGCTAGATCCAACTCACCGGTGGGTTCGTCGGCCAGCACCAGTGCCGGCTCGTTAGCAAGCGCGATAGCCACCGCCACGCGCTGCTGCTCTCCTCCGGACAGCGCTGAAGGAAGGTGGTCCGCACGGGAGGCAAGCCCGAGCTCTCCCAGCAAGGCCAGCGCACGCGCCTCGGCATCGCGCCGCCCGCCAAGGCGGCCGGCCAGCCCGACGTTCTGCGCGGCAGTGAGGTAGTCGAGCAGGTTGCCCGCCTGGAAGACCATACCCAGCTGACGGCGGCGCAGGCGGGTGCGCTCGTCTTCGCCCAATCCGGCGAGGCGTTCACCCGCGATCCAGGCCGTCCCCGCACTTGGCTCATCGAGTCCGGCGGCGATCTGCAGCAAGCTCGATTTCCCACTCCCCGAGCGCCCTACCAACGCGACGAACTCGCCGCGTTCGACTCGCAGACTCGCCCCACGAAGAGCGACGGTTTCAACCGAGCCCGATCGAAAGATGCGAAAGACGTCGCGCAGCTCCAGCGCCGCGGACTCCGGCATCACTGCCAGCGGAAGCTCTCGGCGATCATGCGGTAAGCGTCGACATTGTCGGCACCGACCGGGCTGGCGAGCTCGAGCACCGCGACCTTGCCGTTCCGAGCCAGCTGATAGCGGTCGACGCTCAGGTGGGGTCGCTTTCCGGTCACCACGTCGGAGGCTCCGTCCAACTGGTAGGTGATTGCTATGTTCGAGCCCGCCGGATTGTTGAGTGTGTGGGCGGCGGTAGTCACGCGCGCCCCGCTTATCGACTTGACCTCGCTGGTGACGCTGCTCGCCGTCGGAGTCGGGCCCTGCGTGATGGCTACTGTGATCTTGTTGTCCTTGTCCTGGAAGGTAACGCCGTTGCCGGTGCGCGCGAGTACCCATCCCTCCGGATACTTGATCGAAAAGCCAGACCCCTGGTATACGAGGTAGACCTGCGTGTCGGGGATATCGCCACCGGCGGGAGCTACGCCACCCGAGTCTGATGCCGCCGGCGACCCGCTGGCACCTGCTGCCGGCGAGGCCTGGCCGCAGGCACTGACCATCAGGCTGAGACCGAGAACCGCGGCAAAGAAGGCGCCCATGGCTCTCTTTTGGGTCGACACCCGCACACTATGGCGTGGACGGCTGAACAACGGCTAAACGCGAACCGGCCCTACGGGCAGGGAAATACGAAAGGTCGCCCCCTGGCGTTCCTCGTCGACCAGGTCGAGAGTTCCGCCATGCGCCTCGACGATCGCGCGGCTCAGCGCCAGGCCCAATCCGACGCCGCCGACTTCACGGGTGCGGGCCCCGTCCAGACGGGCGAATCGCTCGAAGATTCGTGCCCTCGCATCCGCCGGCACTCCGGGGCCTTCATCGCGTACATCGATTCTCCACACCGATTTGTCTGTGATCGAACCCAGCCTGACGACACTTCCCGCGGGTGCGTGGCGAATCGCGTTGTCGACCAAATTATCCAGGCTGCGACGGATCAGGTCCGGATCGATCGACACGGTGCCCTGGTCGGGGGCATCCACCTCGACTCGCAGGCCGCTGCGCTGCGCGGCTGAGGACCAGCGAGCGCCTTCCTCGTGTACGAAGTCGGACGCGTCAACCAGCCTCTTCGCCGGATGCAGCGCGCCCGCGTCAGCGCGGGCCAGCATCAGAAGCCGGTCGACGAGGCGGCCCATATGTTCCACCTCTCGAACCATCTCGTCGAGCGTCCGCTCGTACTCTTCCGGCGTCCGCGAGCGGGCTCTCGTCACCTCCAGTTCGCTGCGCATAATGGTCAGCGGGCTACGTAGCTCATGCGATGCGTCCGCCGTAAATCGCCTGAGACTCTCGAAGCTCGCCTCCAGGCGCGCCAGCATTCCGTTGAAGGTCTCCACCAGCTCGCCCAACTCGTCCGGGGGAACCTTGACGTTGACGCGTCGGTGCAGGTCGGCCTGGCTGACCGAGCGCGCCAAAGCTGCGATCCGCCGCACGGGTAGAAGCGCGCGGCCGGTAAGCCAGTGGGCCAGGAACGAGCCGCCGAGCACGATCAGCACTGAGAAGACGGCCAGGAAGAGAACGGTCCTCCGCAGCGTTGCGCTCGACTCTGCAATCGATCGGCTAACCACCAGCACGCCGGCCGGGGCGCCCTGGCCCTGCAGCGTTTCGACGAAAACTCGGCGCTCCACACCGCTGCGGTCTCGGGCGTCGACCAGCATAGGTGTCTGGCTTTTCAGGGCCTGTCCGGCAAGCTGGGTCAGCGTCGAGGCGGAAAAAACCTGGGCCGGCGTCTGAACGATCGCGCCGTTCCGGCTGACGATCGCGGCGTCCACGGCAACCCCCTGCTGGTTCTCGGTCGGCAGGTCACCACCACCGAAACGGACCTGGCCGTTTACATCCTCGATACCCGCAACAATGGTGGATGCCTGCGTGCGCAGGACCGCATCGTCAGTGTTTGCCTCGGAGGTTGCCAGCGCGACGTAGAGACCGAGGTCGGCGAGCAGAATCGCCCCGGCCAGGACAGCCGCATGGGTCAGCGTCAACTTGGCGCGTGTCCCACGCAGCCATTGCCTCACCCCGTCTCGAGCCGGTAACCGGCCCCCCGCACGGTCGCAAAGGGATCCTGCGATCCTGCTGCCATCAGCTTCTTACGCAGCCGTCCCATGTAGACCTCGACCAGGTTGTCGCCTCCATCGAAGTCATAGTCCCAGACATGCTCGATGATTTGCGAGCGCGACAGCAGGCGTCCTGGGTGATGGAGGAAAAATTCGAGGATCGCAAACTCCTTTGCGGTAAGGCTGACGCTGGTCCCACCGACCGAGACCGTGTGCGCCCCGGTGTCGACCACGATCTCGCCCGCTCGCAACACGGACTCACGGTCGGGCAGGTGTCGCCTCGCCAGGGCGCGGATTCGGGCGATCAGTTCCCGCAAGGCAAACGGTTTGACCATGTAGTCGTCGGCTCCGGCTTCCAGGCCCGACACCCGGTCGTCGACACCGTCACGCGCCGTCAGCATCAGGATCGGCGTACTGACCCGCTGCCGCCTGAGCTGTCGGGAGACCTCGAAGCCGTCGGCCCCCGGAAGCATGACGTCGAGCACGATCACCCCATAGGGTGTGCTGAGGGCGGCCGCGATCCCGTCACCGGCTTCATGAAAGGCATCCACCGCGAAGCCGGACTCGCCCAGCCCACGCTGCAGGCTGGCGGCGAGCCGCCGGTCATCCTCAACCAGGAGAATCCTCATACGACCTAACTATCCGCGCCCAGGCTAAAGAACGGCTAAAGGCAACTGGGGCTCAGAGTTCAGGACCGGTTTAGCCAGGCCTGTCAATCTAGGCGCGCCCCGACCGACTGGGTTGGGCGAATTCAAGTCCTGGAGGTAGTGAAGAATGCGATTGATCAAATTGCTCGCCATGGTGGGATTGCCGGTAGTGACCGTCATTGGCGCCGGCTCGGTGGTCTCGGCGGCCGCCAAAGCGCCGGCGGGACAGGCAGCGGTCCGCACCGCTGTGGTCCAGCAGGCACCGGCAAAGGTCGCAAGCGCACCTGTCGCTGCGCTGGCCGCCCTCGCGCCCG
>DASWQQ010000159.1:0-2687 GCA_036403615.1 Candidatus Dormiibacterota bacterium
CGGCGACGCCCGAAGCACTTACATCGATCCCCGCCAGATCGAGCATCCCGCCCGGACTTGCGAAGGCGTTCTGCATATCCACCAGGAGCACCGCTGTTCGCTCCAGGTCGATCTCGATGGACTCAGGCCGAGCCGCCAGAGCCAGGCTCACCATTTCAGGATAATTGCCTCGCGTCTGCCGCAATCTGCCCCGGGAAACGGATCGACGGCGGCGGCAATCGCTCAGAGGAGCATTCAATGGCAGGGCTACCACCGGTCGTCCGCTGGATTGTGCTGCTTACGGCGGCCATTTGGGTGACGCTGGAGCTGCGTCAGAGCATCAATCGACGACCCGAAGGAGTGAAGGCGAAATGGGGAAGCGAGGTCCTGTTTCGGCTGATTGTTGGAATCGGCGGACTCCTCGCGGCTGTGCTCTCGCAGGTAGCGCAGTCGGCGACGATCCGGCCGGCCGCCCCGGCTTTTTGGATCGCGCTGATCCTCCTCTGGGGCGGCATCTTTCTGAGGGTGTGGAGCTTCCGTACGCTGGGCCGCTACTTCACCTTCACGGTCCAGACCAGCTCTGATCAGCCTGTGATTGCCGAGGGGCCGTACCGGGTGATCCGGCACCCGAGTTATGCCGGGCTGCTCCTTCTCATCATGGGCATGGGTCTGTTGATCGGGAACTGGTGGTCATTCCTTGGCCTCACCGCCGTCGTGGCGGGCGGTCTCGTGTTCCGTATCCGAGTGGAGGAGCGGGCGTTGATCCAAAACCTCGGTCCCGGCTACCGCTCTTACGCTGCTACCCACAAACGGCTGGTGCCCTTCGTCTGGTGAAGCAGATTTGGATGGCGTGATCGTCGTCTGCGGAGAGGCGCTCGTCGACACCTCTCATTTCACGGACGGTACGGAACGAAGGACGCCGGGCGGAGGGCCATTCAACACCGCGCGGGCGCTGGCGCGACTCGGCATACCGACCTCATTCCTGGGCCGCCTCTCAACGGATAGCGCCGGCCGCGAGCTTGGCCGGTTGCTGTCCGTCGACGGGGTCGACTTATCTCGGGTCAGTTTTGGCCCTGAGCCGACAACTGTCGCCCGGGCGACGGTCGGTAAGGATGGGAGCGCGGTCTATCGGTTCATGACCGACGGTACCTCGGCGCCCAACCTGACCTCGTCCATGCTTCCCCCAAGCCTGGGCGCGGACGTCACAGCAATCCACGTGGGCTCGCTGGGGCTCGTGCTCGAGCCGATGGCGTCGACGATCCTCGAGTTGCTCGATCGTGAGCGTGGCCGGCACTTCGTGATGGTCGATCCAAACGTCCGACCGAGCGCAATCCGCGATCCAGTGGCCGCGCGCGCCCGTATCGATGCGGCGATCGCCCGAAGCACAATTGTCAAGGCCAGCGAGGACGACGTGGCCTGGCTCTATCCCGGCCTGGACCTCCCAACGGCGGCTGTCCAGATCTTGGCTGCGGGGGCGCGGCTGGCGGTCATCACCGTCGGAGCGCGGGGAGCGTTAGGCATTACTGAAGGCGCGCGAGTCCAGGTCCCAGCACCGGCGGTTGAGATGGTGGACACGATTGGCGCCGGGGACGCCTTCGGGGCTGCCCTGCTCGCCTGGCTTCATGAGCACGAGATGCTCCAGCGGGATCTTCGTATTGGGCCCGCGGAATTGACCTCGGCGCTGGCGTTCGCCTGCCAGGCGGCATCACTGACGTGCACGAAGGCCGGTGCGGAGGCGCCGCTCCGGGCCGAGTTGCGCCCCTAGCGCTGCCCTTTTAGTGGCTCTCGAACAGTCGCCGCGGGAGCATGCAGCCAACGATCCAGTGCGGTTCATCGACGATCTCATGGATCCGGAGCTCTCCCACAACACCCAGCAAACCGTACGCGGTCAGCTCGTCTACGTTGAGCGCCCTAGCGAGTGGGGCTATCGCGTGCCGGACCGAATCCCGAGCCGCCTCCATCAGGTCCGGCCCAATGCCGGTAAAGATTCGGTAGCCCTCGGTCGCCGGAAAGGTGTCCTTGACCACCAGCTCGGGCCATTCAAGGCCGGCGTTTTTGATCAAGTCGACTTTAAGCGTCATCTCCATCGGACATTCAATCGCCGTCCCGCAAATTTCACCCTCTCCCTGCAGGGCGTGGCCATCGGCGGCCGAGAGCAGGGCGCCGTCATTGAAGACTGGAACAATCAGAGACGAGCCCACGTTGAGGTAGCGCACGTCGATGTTTCCGGCGGCGTTCGTCGGTGTGATCGAAGCGTAGTCACCGTCCTTGGCGGGGGCGACGCCCATGCAGCCAATCATCGGATGCAATTCGAACCTCGACCCGTTGGGCATTTCTACGTAGTCTTTGTCCAGCGTCCAGATCTTCAGCCATGGCTCTTTGATCTCGCGCCAGAGAATCCCAAACTCCGGCAATAGTGCCGTCCATCCCCAGCCGAGGGGCTTCAGCTCCAGCACGTCGATCTTGAGCGCGTCCCCGGGCCGGGCTCCCTCGACGTACACGGGTCCGACCAGGGGATCCAAGCGCCGGTAGTTGATGCGGCCGATGTCTTCGCTCGTGGAATTAGGAGTTACCTCCCCATTGGCGGCGTCCGGAGCGGCCAGGCTGAGCGTCTCACCGGGCCGAATCGTCAAGACCGGTGGTTGCTTTCGATTCCAGGTCTTGTGCAGGCTTCCGTCCGGGATTCTGTGAGCTGTCGGTGTCATCAA
>DASWQQ010000160.1:0-1889 GCA_036403615.1 Candidatus Dormiibacterota bacterium
AGGTGGCGCTCGGCGCGATCGCCGTGGGCGACGATGCCCATTCCCGGATCGGTCTTGAGCAGGGCGCGAATCGCCTCGGTGGCACCGATCGGTTCGGGGTGGAAGCCGCCCGACCAGCGCCGCATGTCGAGAACCGCGACGTCGAAGCTGCCGATGTCGCGGACCAGCTCGACCGCCTCATAGCGGCTGGTCGCCTCCTGGATCTCGAAGCGATCCTGGAGTACTCGGCGCACCCCGAGACGGACGATCGGGTGGCCGTCGATGACTAGGCACTGTGGACGCTCGGTCAGGACTGTTTCCGATTATTTGGGGGTGCGGCGATGGCTCCATCGTCAGCCCTGGAGCCCAAGGTCTCCGATCCTAACCCAGCCGGGTCCGGGCGGTGCGGTAGAAAGTTCTGGTGATCTCAATCACCTCGAAGTCGCGCTACGCCGTGGTGGCGATGGCGGAGCTGGCCCGCTCGGGTGAGCGACCGGTGCCGATCAAGGAGCTGGCAGAGCGCCGCGGCATCCCCGAGCAGTTCCTCGAGCAGCTCTTCTCGACCCTGCGCCGCGGCGGCCTGCTGACCAGCCACCGCGGGATGAAAGGCGGCTACACGCTCTCGCGGCCGGCCGAGGAAATCACCGTGCTCGAGGTCGTCCAGGCGCTCGACGGCAAGGTCGGCCAGGAGGCAGACGAGGCTGGCGGCATCTGGGCCGAGGGCGTCACCGCCCTGCGCAAAGTCTTCGGCCAGACCACGATCGCCGAAGTAGCCCGCCGCGAGGCCGAGGCCGCCGGCTCGGGCATGTACTTCATCTAGATCGGGCCGCATCGGCATTGACATTCCGCTTGTTCATGAGGTTCGCAGTCCGGCTGAATCCGGTTATTTCCGGTTGTACTGGCGCACCGGTGGCGCATAACGAGGCTTTGCGCCGGGCAGCGTGACGGAGTAGCTACCTGTTCGTCGGCGTCCGGTCAGTTGTTGATCATCGACCTAAGTACATGGATCGAATATTTGTCAAGGAACCGGAGGCGTGGACGAAAGAGGATCTTGACGCGCTGGTAGCGGCAAAAGTGCCGGAGGGGATGCGCCTTGAGTACAAGGAGGCGATGCCCCTTAGCTCCCCCTCGCAGAAGGCCGAGGTGGCCAAGGACGTAAGTGGCCTGGCAAACGCGCAGGGTGGATGGCTGTTTTTTGGGATCGCCGAGGACGAGTCCGATGACCCCCTCCCTTTCGCGATTGTCCCTTTGCAGGGGGAGGGAATTCAGACACAGCTAGAGAACATCCTCGACACCACGCTGGAGCCTAAGGCTGAGTTTCAGGCTGCCACGGTGCGCCGTGACGAGGGCGCTGTGATCGTGATGCGCGTTGAGCCACGACGGGGCCATCCAATCATGGTCCAGGGCTACAGCCAATATCGATATTTCCGCAGGAACGGGACCAGGACTGTGCCGATGACGGCAACCGAGGTCTCCGAGGCATTCGCGGCGGCAAAGGGGCGAGACCAAGAGTTGTTCGAGGCGCTACAGGGACTGCCATTGAAGACCCGGGTCACCCGCCGCCGCAGCGCCGATGAGCTTGACCTCAGCCTTAAGGGGATCAAGAAGCCGATCTGGCTTCCCTTGGCCACCGTCTTGGTTGCGGCCATCGATTGCTCGCGCCCCCTGTTCACCCCCGAGATGCTCTCGCGGGAAGCGTTTCCTGAAGATCGGGAGGGCTACATGAGAAGTGGCCTAGCAACGGTTCGGCCTCGCGGGGCTTGGACGCTCGACGCTTTTGGACTCCACGAGGAGGTTGCTTGGGAGTTGGACCCGGAGTATCCACCTGGTTGGCTGGCGGCACGCGTTGCAATTTTCAGACAGGGGGTATTTGAGTGGGCACATCGATATCGGCAGGGCTCGGAGCAGAT
>DASWQQ010000161.1:0-3301 GCA_036403615.1 Candidatus Dormiibacterota bacterium
CCGGGCGCAGGACCAGGCCACCACCTCGCGACTGCTCAAGAACTTCGGTCATCCGGCTGCGTCGGTGGTCAAGCTGCCACCCCGGGTCCATGCGCCAGAGCGGCCCCGTTCACCCCTCGATGCGATCAACGGCAAGGGCGCCTGGTACATGATCTTCGACGGCGACTGGAACGATCCCGACGCTGATCGGGCGGCCTCGCTCGTGGACTCTGCTGTCCGTGCCGATCTCAGTCACGTGTATATCCGGATAGCCGACTCGCGCCACCATTTCTATGCGGCGGCGGCCCTGCAGGACCTTCTCCCGATCGCCCATGCCCACGGTCTCAAGGTGATCGGCTGGATTGAGCCGATGCTCGATGATCCCGGATCCGATGCCGCCGACGCGATCGCCGCGGCCGACTACGAGGAGCAGGGACAGCGTCTCGACGGCCTGGCGCTCACGATCGAAGGCAACAGCACCTCGGATCCAAACGTCGGCCAATACCTTTCCGGGGTTCGAAACGGTGCTGCCGGGCTCAACGGATTGGGAGCGCAATATCTCCTGGTGGCAAGCACGCTTCCTACTCCTTACGACCATCCCGGCTATGCCTACGCCACCATGTCCCGCTACTGTCAGGCCTTCGCGCCGATGGCCTACTGGCGGGCGACTGGCCTGCCGCAGTACAGCGGGCCGGACGGCGCCAGGGCCTACATCGACCAGGTCTTCCAGCAGTTCCGGGATCCCGGAGTAAACCCCTTCAAGCGTCCGCTTTCGATCACGGCCCAGGCCTACGATGCCGCCCCCGAATACGGCACCCCCGGGGCACCGCCGGCCCAGGAAATCAAGATCTCAATGGACGAGACCAGGGCGCAGGGCGGAATCAGCTGGTCTTACTACAGGCTGGCCGATGCCTCCAATGGTGTCACCAACGACGAACAGCAGGCAATCAGCGGCTACCCATTCTGGCAGCGCACGGGCGGAGCCGCCATCGCGGACAAGGCATTGATCGCTTTACCCAACCAGCCCGTAGCGTATTAAGAGAGGGGTTGAACAGAAGATGAAGACGTTCTTCGGTCGCTTCGATATCGGCGCCAAACTTCGCCGCAAGCGAGTGGTAATCCCCACCCTGGTGGTGGCGGCCGCGATCGTGATTGGCGGCATGTACTACTCGGCACACTCAGGACCGAACGCTGTCCTGAACCAGCCTCCGACTCCGATCAGCGTGGTCCTCGATCGTGCCGACAGAGGCGAGTTGGTCGCGGCAAGCATCAACGGCCAGCGGATCGTTGTCAGTGACAAGTCCGGCCAGGCATCGTGGACGATCGAAAAGGACTCAGCCATGGGCGCAACCGAGCAGCACCTGCGGGATCACGGCGTGCGGGTAACGGTCCAGTCGACGGATGAGATGTCATTAACCAGCCTGCTGCCCAACCTGATCGGGCTACTCGTCCTCCTTGCCCTGCTCTTTGTAATGTTGCGCCGGTCCAACATGCTCGGCAACCCGATGGGCAACATGAGCAAGCATCTGGGCGATCCAAGAAACGGCGAGAACGAGACCGTCACCTTCGCCCAGGTGGTGGGTGTCGATGAGGCCAAGCACGAGCTTGAAGAGGTGGTTCAATTCCTCAAGGCCCCGGAGAGCTTCGGTCAGCTCGGCGCCCGCATGCCGAGAGGCATTCTCCTGGTGGGCCCTCCGGGTACCGGCAAAACCCTGCTTTCGCGGGCCGTCGCCGGAGAAGCCAAGGTGCCCTTCTTCTCCCTGAGCGGGTCCGATTTCGTCGAGATGTTCGTAGGAGTAGGCGCGGCCCGTGTCCGCGATCTCTTCAAACACGCGAAGAAGAATTCCCCCTGCATCGTGTTCCTCGACGAGATCGATGCTTTGGGCCGCAAGCGCGGTGGCTCCGGCATGCGCACCAATGAGGAGCGCGAACAGACGCTGAACCAGCTGCTGGTCGAGATGGACGGCTTCAACACCGACTGCGCGGTAGTCGTCATTGCCGCCACTAACCGGCCGGATGTGCTCGATCCAGCCCTCCTGCGCTCCGGACGGTTCGATCGACGCGTTGCCATCGACGCGCCCGACCTGAATGGCAGGCGGGCCATCCTCCGGCTCTACGCGGAGCAGAAGCCCCTTTCAGCCGATATCGATCTGGATGTCATCGCCAGGCAGACGCCCGGCTTTACCGGAGCGGATCTGGCAAACCTGTTGAATGAGGCTGCCATCCTGTCAGCGCGCAGCCACAAGCCGGCCATCGGAAAGGCCGAGCTGGAAGAGGCAAGCCTGCGTGTCATGGCGGGACCCGAGAAGCGCAGCCGCATCATCACGCCAGAGGAGAAGGCGATCATCGCGTACCACGAGGTGGGTCACGCCCTGGTCATGAAGTCGATTGCCAAAAGCGATCCGGTGCACAAGGTTTCGGTCATCTCCCGCGGACAGGCACTCGGCGTCACGATTCAGCTACCTCTCAAAGACCGCTACCTGACCTCCAAGTCGGAACTGATGGCGCGGATGGCTGCCGCAATGGGTGGAAGGGCCGCGGAGGAGATCGTGTTTGGTGACGTTACGACTGGTGCCAAGCAGGATATCGAGCACGCGACGAGCATCGCGCGCCAGATGGTCTGCGAGTTCGGCATGAGCGAACGGCTTGGGCTCGTGACGCTGCATCGCAAGGGTGACAGCGATAACCTCTTCTTTTCGGAGCTGACCGCTGCCGATGTGGATGCCGAGATAAAGGCGCTGACGGACTCCGCCTACCGACTCGCTTACGAGATCTGCCAGAAAAGGCGTAGCACGCTCGTCCGCATCGCGGAGCACCTCCAGGTGGTGGAAACCATCGACGGCGACGAGCTCGACCGTCTGCTGCTGGAGGAAGCCGGGCCTGTCATCAAGACGCTGCCGAACGGCAATGCCCGCCGCAAGGAGCTCCGAGGCACGGCGCAGATCGCGGCCGCCGAGGCGGACAACTGGCTGCAAGCCGATGAGCCGATGAGGGAGCCGGAGGACACGCCGCCAATCGCCGCCAGCTAGATAATTTCTTCGTAAAGGTCGTAGACCGTCTTGAGTTCGTCCGGCGGCCGGATGCTGCCATGCTTGAGCGCCTCGAGCAAGGTGAGGATGTGTTTTACGCCGGCCAGATTGACGCCCTTCTCCCTTGTGAGCTGCTGGATTACCTGCAGCTTGCGAACGTTGCGCTGCGAGTACCGCCTGCGGTTCGTCGCCGTTCGGTAGGGCTCGATCAGGCCGAGGTCCTCGTACATCATCAGGGTCCGTGGATGCGTCTCCAGGATCTCTGAGGCGACGCTGATGGTGTAGAGGGGCTT
>DASWQQ010000162.1:0-6865 GCA_036403615.1 Candidatus Dormiibacterota bacterium
GGTCCAGGTACCTGCGATCGCGATCGTCCCAGAGATAGGAGCCCTCGCCACGAACGAGGCTGATACCGCGATCGGCGTGAAGTGGAATCGGGGAAAGTCTCCCTCCCCCTTGTGCGGAGGGCTGGGGCTGCTTTCTCCCTCCCCCTTGTGGGGAGGGCTGGGGAGGGGGTGAGGAGTCCTTCACACTGATACCCAGGTGCCGGCACCTTCGAAGGCGCGGGTCAGGGGATGGTCACCGCGCCCGTCCAGCAAACCTACTGCCTTGATTCCTCGCCGAACGGCCTGTGCCGCCGCCAGGAGCTTGACCCGGGCCCTGCCCTTGCCATAGTTCGCGACGGAGTCGACTTCATCAAGACGAATCGTCGGAATCACGGAATGTTCGTCGCTGACATCGCGCATGAACCCGGGGGTATCCGCAAAGATCAGGAGGCGCTCAGCCCCCAGCGCGACGGCGATCTCCATCGCCAGTCGATCGCCGTCGACGTTGATGGCGACGCCCTCGTGACTGATCGCCGGCGGGCTAAGCACGGGCAGATATCCATTGGTCAGCATGAGTGTTAGCAACGCGGGCTCGATGCGCTCGATGCTGCCGCTGTGGTCTCCATGGAGGATCTTCACCTTCTCGCCCTCTTTGATCCGTAGGTCGGGCTTGCGGCGTCCAAGCGCGATGCCACCATCCATCGCCGTCAGGCCAACCGCGTTGGCACCGAGGGCGCGCAACCGTTCCACAATTCGCTTGTTCTGCTTTCCCGCATAGGCCATCAGGAAATGATCCATTGTCGTAGCGTCCGTGAAACGACTGACCTCGCCCCGTTCGGAGGTAACCATCCGGGGCGGCTGCCCCAGCCGGCTGGAGAGCTCGTTCAGTTCCTTGTTGGCGCCGTGTATCAGGACAAGCGGCTCGGTAACAGCCGCGACGTCTCGCAGCAGGGGGTCGAGGTCAGTCAGGCTGCCACCGATCTTGATGACCAGCATGGCTTTAGATGGGATAGAGGCCGGCGAAATCCAGCCCTGTGCGCTCGTCCCAGCCGCAATGGACGTTGAGCGCGTGTACCGCCTGGCCGGCGGCGCCCTTCATCAGGTTATCGATGGCGCTCATCACCACCACCCGCTTCGAATGCGGGTCCCTCTCGAAGCCGACGTCGCAGTAGTTCGTGCCGGAAAGGATCTTTGGGTTGGGAGCGCGGTGGATGCCCTGGGATTCCTTGACGATGCGCATGAAGGGCTCGCTAGCGTAAGCGGAGCGATAAATCTTCCACAGGTCTTTGTCCTGCAGGTCCTCTTTTAGATAGGCGTGGGCCGTGACCAGGATTCCGCGGACGGCCTCCACCGCAGTTCCGGAGAATGCCACGGGCGGCGCAGCCTGGCTGGTCACGGCGCCAAGCTCCTGGATGATCTCTGCAGTGTGGCGATGCGAGGTAGGGGCGAACGACCGCATCTCTCCGCTTCGATGCGGATGGTGGGATCCGGGCCCGGGTTCCGCTCCGCCCGCTGACGAGCCTGACTTCCCCTCGATCACGAGCGGAATCGCCGGGTCGAGCGCTCCCGCTCGGGCCAGGGGGTAGAGGCCGAGGATGGCGGCCGTAGCCAGGCACCCTCCGGTTGAAAGCCGGTTGCCGCTCCGAATTTCATCGCGATGCAGCTCTGGCAGTGCGTAGACGAAGTCGTCGAGCAGCTCGGGTCGCGGATGATCCCAGCCGTACCAGATGGGGTACTGGGCGGCGTCGCGGAGCCGGAAGTCAGCTGAGAGATCGATGACGGTCTTAGCAAGCGGGGCGAGCTGATCGATCTCGCGGCTGGTCTGCCCATGCGGCATAGCGAGGAAGAGGACGTCGACAGGTTGAAGCGCCGCCCGAGCCTGGAATTTAAGCTCCGTGCGCCGGCGCAGGTTGGGATGGACCGAATGAACGAACTTCCCTCCCAGGCGTTCCGAGGTCACCTGCGTCACCTCGACCTCCGGGTGGGAGAGAAGCAGCCGGAGCAACTCGCCGCCGGCGTAGCCCGCTCCGCCGACGATTGCCGCCTTCATCGCGCCAGTTGGGCCAGGGCCGCCGTCAGGACCTCGACGCCGCGATCGAAGTCGGCCTGATCGATTGCCTCCTCCGGCGTGTGGTCCAGCTTCGAATCGCCAGGGCCGTAGGCCAGCGTTGCGCAGCCCCACGCGGGAGCGAGGATGTTCATGTCCGAGGTCCCAGTCTTGACCTTGAAGCGCGGGGTGCCGCCCGCCTGACGGATGCCCTCAAGAAAGGCGCGCACCAGGGGGGTGTTCTTCGGGGCGCGGACCGCCGCGTCGGCATAGTCGATGCGTAGCTGGGCGTCCTCCTTCCAATCCTCGAGATCGCGCTGCAGCGTGGTTACGTCGAAGCCAGGTGGGGTGCGGAAGGCCACCGTCAGATCGGCCACGTCGGTCATGCCGTCGTGGTCGCTTTGGAACCTGATGATGCGCGCGTCCAGGCTGTCGAAGCTTCCCTTGCCGTCGCTCTGATGGGCGGCATGGTCCTGGATTCGCCGGATGAATGCGACCGCCCGGTCTGCGGCACTCTTCAGCGGCCCGGCGCCATGACTCATCGGTTGGGACAGCCGGTAGTGGGCTCGGAGGCTGCCTTTGTAGCCGAGGGTGATGGCGTCCCAGCCGCTGGGCTCGAGGATTACCAGGTGGGTCGGCGCGGGTCGCGAGAGCAGGTGCCGCGCGCCCCGCGAGCTGCCTTCCTCTTCGACAGCACCTATCAGCGTGAACCGGCAGCCGGTGGTGGCAGGCTGCCGGGCCACGGCCGTGGCCGCCGCCGCGAAGGGGCCCTTTGCGTCTACGGTACCTCTGCCGAAGAGCCGAGGTCCGTCACGGCGGACGGGAATCAGCCCCGGCACGGTGTCGATGTGACCCAGCAGCAGGACCTCCCTTTGTCCACTGCCCCGGTCGGCGATAACGTTGCCGACCTCGTCCTGGCGCGTGGCAAACCCCATCCCGCTCAGTCGCTCTGTCAGGAACCGGCCGAGTGGTCCTTCATCTCCCGAAAGACTGGGGATGGCCACCATCTCCTCCAGGAGCGCAAACCCATCTTCAGCCCCGGTGGGATGGGCGTTGGGTTCCCGGGCCGTGATCACGCCGGTACGGCCTCGACCCCGGCCGTGGCGCAAACGTAGTCGACCACGCGCCCGGGAATGTCCACCCCCGTGACCTCGATGCTGTTACGGAACTCCATCGTATAGTTCACTTCGCTCACGACCATACCGTCCGGGTGCTCGAGCAAATCTATCGCCAGCACTCCGCCACCAACGGCACGCGCGGCGGCAAGCGAAAGGCGGTCGATCTCCGGCGTCACCGTGCAGTTGCGCGCCTGGCCGCCGCGGGCGGTGTTTGTGATCCAGTGCGAGGACTCACGGTAGATGGCACAGATCGTTTCGTCACCAACCACGAAGCTGCGGATGTCCCGGGCCGGCTTGCGGACGTATTCCTGGATGTAGAAGATCGCATGCTGGTACGAGCCCAGGGTGTCTTTGTGCTCGAGCAAGGCCTCCGCTGCGTCGCGGTCCGAGATCTTCGCCAGCAGGCGGCCCCAGGAACCGATCGCCGGCTTGAGCACCACCGGGTAGCCGAGGGTCTCGATCGCAGCCAGTGCCGACTCCGGGGTAAAGGCGATCAGGGTCCGGGGGCTCGGAACACCGGCGGCGACGAGGGCCGTAGTCGTGTTGATCTTGTCCCCGCAGGTAAGCGCAACCGCGTAGGTGTTGACCGTGCGGACGCCCCACTGGTTGAGGATGCGCAGCGCGTAGAGGGCGCGAGAATGGTGCAGGCAGCGCTCCAGCACGACGTCGTAGCGCGGTGGCGCCGCCGTGAGATCGAATGTGATCTCGCGATCATCGATCTTCTCGAAGCTGATGCCGCGGCGATGGAAGGCGTCGAAGAGCAGCTTCTCTTCGGCTCGGATGCGGGAGCAAAGGACACCGACTCTCACTTCACTCCCCCCAGTCCTCCTCCTCCTCCGGAGCCAGGCGTAGCTGGATCGGATCCTGCTCCGCGACCTCCAGCTCCGCCCCGCATTCGGGGCAGGGAACGATTTCGCCTTTCTCAACACCGGCCGCGAGGCTCACATCGCCCTCACACTCGGGGCACTTCGTCGTCAATCCCGCTGTCATCTCGCAACCTCCTGGGTCTCGATGGCCGACCAACCCTTCGATTTGATCAGGTCGAGCAGAGTTCCGGCTTCCATGATGGCGAAGGCGACCGGACCCGGCGTCTCGCCTTGAAAGGTCAGGTCCCTGGCGCTGATGCTTCCCGACCGGACATCGACGGTGATCGAATCGGCGTCGTTGACCGCATCGTACAGGGCATCACACTGGATCACGGGTAGGCCGATGTTGATCGCGTTCCGGTAGAAGATACGGGCGAAACTGCGTGCAATGACGACCTGGACCCCGGTCGCCTTGATTGCCATTGGCGCGTGCTCCCGTGAGCTTCCGCAGCCGAAATTGCGGCCGCCGACCACGACGTCACCCGGCTGGACGGTCGCGGCGAAGTCAGGGCGGGCCTCAATGAAGCAGGCCTTGCCCAGCGCCGCTGGATCGGTCGTGACGTTGTACCGCCCGGGGATGATCGCATCGGTCGAGATACCGTCACCGAATTTGAAAACTCTTCCCATGTCAGTTGACCGACCTCCAGGCGCTGCTGGCATGCGGTGCGCTTGTACGAGGGTCTGCGATTGCCCCGGCCAGGGCTGAGGCGGCAGCGACGGCGGGGTTGGCAAGATAGATCTCGGCCTGGGGACTTCCCATCCGACCGGCGTAGTTGCGGTTGCTAGTCGATAGTGCGCGCTCACCCGGGCCGAGCACCCCGTGCTGGCGGCCGAGGCATGGCCCGCAACCGGCGTTCATCACCAGCGCACCGGCCTCCATGAAAGTCTGGATGTATCCGCGTGAAAGTGCCTCCATATAGACCTGCTTTGACGCCGGAACCACGATGGTGCGGGTCTGGGGATTCACCTGCCGCCCCTTGAAGAAGGAGGCGACGATGGCAAGATCCTCGATCCGGCCGTTGGTGCAGCTGCCGATGAAGACCTCATCCAGGCGGGTGCCTTCCACCACGCTCAGGTCCTGGACGTTGTCGATCGCCGGCGGGCACGCTATCTGTGGCTCGAGGCGTTCCGCGTCGACGTCGATCACGCTGCGATATACGGGCGCGATTGGATGCAAATCCAGGGCCTCGGCCTCGCCCAGGTAGCGGCGCGTCTCCTCGTCCGGCTCGCAGAGACCGGCCTTGCCGCCGAAGTCGACGGTCAGGTTGGTCAATGTCAGGCGTTCGTCGATGCTCATCGCCTCCACCGCCTCGCCACCCCACTCCACGGCCAGATAGTTTGCGCCCTCCGCTCCCAGCCGGCGGATCACCTGCAATGCCAGGTCCTTGGGGTAGATGCCCGCGCGCATCCGGCCGTGCAGGTTGATGCGGATCGTCTCCGGGACGCGGAACCAGGTCTTGCCGGTCGCAAAGGTCACCGCGATGTCGGTGGAGCCGAACCCGGCGGAGAAGCAACCCAGGGCGCCGTAGGTGGTGCTGTGCGAGTCGGCGCCGACCACGATGCCGCCGGGCCGGACGAAGCCCTTCTCGACCATCAGTTGATGGCAGATGCCCTCCTGAAAGACATGCGTCACGCCGTACTCGTCGGCGAAGTCGCGGACGATCTTGTGCAGGCCGGCGGCTGCCACGGTGTTGGCGGGCAGGATATGGTCGAAGACCATGATCACCCGCTCTGGATCCCAGAGCGGGACCTCGAGCTTGCGAAATGCCTCGATTGCGAGCGGACCGGTGACGTCGTGGGCCATCGCGTAGTCGACCGGCGCGACCACGATCTCGCCGGCGTGAATGCGGCGGCCAAGACGCCTGGAGAAGATTTCTTCCGTCAGTGTTCCCATTGTTGTCTCCTAAGCCGGGACCGAGCCCCGGAGCAAGCTATCGAGTTCGTCGTTGCTCAACGGACCGGCGTCCGCGCGCCGCTTGACCTCGGCGGTAAGGGTCCGCACCTCGTGGTCGGTCAGTGTCAGCCCAAGTGCTGTTGCCCGGCTGGCGATCGCGTGGCGACCGGTCAATCGATGGCCGGCCATCACGGTCCGCTCGCGGCCAAACCGGGCGGGGTCGAAGATCTCGTAGGCCGAGGGATCGTTCAGGACGGCATTGGTGTGCATCCCGGCCTTGTGATGGAAGGCGGTCGCGCTGGTGAGGGCGGCGTTGAAGGGGACGGCGATGCCCACCATCTCGGCGACCATTTCATCCAGCTCGCGCAGCACACCCAGCTGATACTGCGCAACCAGTTCTGGCCTGACGCTGAGCAGGCGCGCGATGATGCCGCTCAGGGGGACGATGCCGTTACGTTCGCCGATGCCCAGGACGGTTGTGTCGATGTGAGTGGCACCCGCCTCCAGTGCCGCGAAGGCGTTGGCGATGGCGCAGCCCGTGTCATTGTGGGCGTGGAACTCGATATCACAATCGACCGCCTTGCGGACCATCGAAACCAACTCGAAGACCTGGTTAGGTGTTGCGATCCCAACCGTGTCCGCCAGCCCGACGCGCTGCGGATGCAGCCGGTCGATTGCCTGGTAGACGCGCAGCAGGTCGCGAGGCTCCGAGCGGAATGAGTCCTCACTGCTGAAGCGCACCTCCAGTCCCTGGGCCTGGATGAAACTGACGACCTCGGTGCCGGTCTCGATGATCTCTTCCACCGTTTTGCCGTGCGAAAAGGCGCGCAGTTTCGAGGAGGTGCCGAAGAGGACGTCGATGCCGTCGGCGCCGGTGGCCACCGCCTGCCTGGCATCGTCGAGGTGACAGCGGACGTGGGTCAGAACCTTGGCCCGGAGCGGTAGTGCCGCGATAGCGCGA
>DASWQQ010000163.1:0-8291 GCA_036403615.1 Candidatus Dormiibacterota bacterium
AAGAGGATCAGGTTCATGGCATTACGAGGCGAGGAGACCTCGCTACTTTATGAATCCCTTGTACTGACGCATGATCAGCTGCGTCTCGATCTGCTTCATGGTGTCGAGCGCCACGCCGACCACGATCAGGATGGCTGTGCCTCCGAGGTACATGTTCTGGGTTGGTATTCGGGTCAGCGCCGTCGCCAGTAGCGGGATCAGGACCGTCACCCCTCCGAGGAAGAGCGCGCCGGCGAAGGTGATCCGAGTCATGGTGCGATCCAGGTACTGGGCGGTGGCGACACCGGGACGGATCCCTGGGATGAAGGCGGCGTGCTTCTTCAGGTAGTCCGCCGTGTCAACCGGGTCGAAGGTGACCGCGGTGTAGAAGTAAGTGAAGCCGAAGATCAGTATGAAGTACACCACGTTGTAGAGGATGTCGGTGGGCACGTTGGGACCGGCCGGAACCCAGTAGGTGCGCAGTGCCCGGGAGATATCGCCCCAGGGCGAAGGGGCAGTGGCGAGGAAGTTACCGATGATCACGGGGAAGAACATGATCGAGATCGCGAAGATGATCGGGATGACGCCTGCCTGGTTGACCCGCAGCGGCAGGTGTGAGCTCCGTCCCTGGTAGACCTTTCGTCCGACCACCCGCTGGGCGGACTGGATCGGGATCTTCCTCTGCGCCTGCTGGACCTCGATGATGAAGGCGGTCACGACGATCGCCAGCGCGGCAAACAGAATCAGCGGCGCCAGGTTCGACTGACCGCCGCCGGTGAGCAGGTTGTAGATCGTGTTCGGTATCCGTCCCACGATGCCGGCGAAGATGACCAAAGAGATGCCGTTTCCGATCCCGTATTCGGTGATCAGCTCGCCAAACCACATCAGCATGACGGTGCCGGCGGTCAGCGTGACCATGATGCCGATGATCCCGAACCAGCTGATGCTGTTCGCCAGGACACCCTGGCGGCTGAAGACGAGTGTCAATCCCCAGGCCTGGAGCAGGCCGAGTGCAACCGTCAGCCAGCGGGTCCAGCGGGTGATCTTGCGACGCCCGAACTCCCCTTCCTTGCTCAACTCCTTCATTCGCGTCGAGACCACGGTCATCAGCTGCATGATGATCGAGGCATTGATGTACGGGTTGACCCCCATCGCGATGATGGAGAAGGTCGACAGTCCGCCCCCCGAGAAGAGGTCGAGGAGGCCGAGGAAGGCATTCGTGTTGAAGAGCTTGTCAAGAGCGGCCTTATCGGCGCCCGGCACTGCGATGTGGGCGAAGATCCTGAAGACGAGAAAGAGTCCGAGCGTGAAGAGGATCTTCCGCCGGAGCTCCGGAATTCGAAGCGCATTCCCGATCGCTTCTAACATGTCCTAGCCCTTCTTACCCTTTTCCGGCCTTTCGGCCTTTTCCGGCTTCTCAGTCCGCTCCGCTTTCGGAGCCTTTCCGGCCTTCTCAGCCTTCTCAGCCTTCTCAGGCTTCTCCGCCTTATCGGCTTTCGACTTTGCCTTCTTCTCCGCCTTGGAGTCGCCCTCGGACGGCTCCTCGCGAACAGGCGTGATCACGCGTTTGGGCTGGTTCTTGGCCCGCTTCGTCTTCTCGCGGATCGGCGGCGGCACCGCGATCACCGCCACGGTACCCCCGGCGGCCTCGATCTTTTTTTTGGCCTCTGCTGAGAATCGATGAGCGTGGATCGTCAGCTTGCGTGTCAGGTCGCCACTGCCCAGCACCTTGATGCCGGCGCCGACATCCTTGATGATTCCCGACTCAACCAGTTGCTCCGGGGTAACGTCGCTACCCGCCTCGAAGCGGTTCAGGCGGGTCAGGTTCAGCACAGCGAAGGTCTTCTTCCATTTGTTGTTGAAGCCCCGCCACTTGGGGATGCGCATGGTCAGGCGGGTCTGGCCACCCTCGAAGGCCTTGGGGACGTTTACCGAGGTGCGCGCACGCTGACCCTTCTGGCCTCGGGTCGACGTCTTGCCATGACCTGAACCCGGGCCACGTCCGACACGCTTTCGCGCCTTGTGTGATCCGGGGGCCGGGGCGAGCTCGTGGAGCTTCATTTGGTCTCCTCTACCTCGACCAGGTGGCGGACCTTGTGGACCATGCCGCGAAGCTGCGGGCTATCCGCGAGCTCCACCGTCTGGTGAAGCCGGCGCAGCCCCAGAGCCTGGATCGTCTTTTGCGCCGCCGGCTTCTGGCCGATGATGCTGCGGACGTAAGTGATCTTCAGAGTTGCCACCGCTTATGCCACCGGCTCCGTCTCGGGCTCGGGAACTGGCCCGGGGACGGGCTCTTCCGGCTTGGGGCCGCGACGGCTCAGCTTCGACATCTCCTCGGTCGAACGGCCCCGATTGAGCCCGATCGACTCGGCTGTCTGCAGTGCCTGGAGCGCGGCCAGCGTTGCCCGGACGGTATTGACCGGGTTGTTGGTTCCAAGCGACTTGGTGATCATGTCCTTTACGCCGGAGAGCTCGACAACGGCGCGCATGGCGCCCCCGGAGCGAATTCCCGTTCCGGGCGCGGCGGGCTTCAACATCACCTTGGCCGCGCCTTTCTTCATCCGGATCTCGTGAGGGATCGTGCTGCCCACCATCGGCACTGTGACCAGGTGCTTCTTCGCCGACTCGACCGCCTTGCGGATCGCTTCGGGCACCTCACCTGCCTTTCCGAGCCCGGCTCCCACCCTGCCGTTGTTGTCGCCAACCACGACGAGGGCGCTGAAGGAGAAGCGACGACCACCCTTCACCACTTTCGATACGCGGTTGAGGTGCACGACCTTCTCACTGAACTCCGAACGTTGATCGCGATACTGGTAACCCATTGACTCCCTTTAAAACTTCAAGCCGGCGGTACGGGCCGCTTCGGCCAGGGCTTTGACCCGGCCGTGGTACGGAAAGCCACCTCGATCGAAGACGACCGACTCGACTCCTGCCTGGCGGGCGCGCTCGGCGATGCTCTTGCCGACGGCGGCGGCGCCCTCGGCTCCCGAGCCTGACTTCAGGCTCTTTCTCAGGTCGGCGTCGGTCGTCGACGCCGCGGCCAGGGTGCGCCCGGCCACGTCGTCGATCACCTGGGCGTAGACGTGATTGAGGCTGCGGAAGACACTCAGGCGAGGCCGCTGCGGGCCTCCTTGGATCTTGGTACGCAACCGTACATGTCGCTTCAGCCGCAGCGTGCGGCGCTCCTGGGTCTTGTACATTACTTTGCCGCTCCCGTCGTCTTGCCCGTCTTGCCGGCCTTGCGGCGGATACGCTCCCCGCGGTAGAGGATGCCCTTGCCCTTGTAGGGTTCCGGCGGCCTAACCTTGCGGACCTCTGCCGCGACCTGGCCTACCACTTCTTTGTTGGCGCCCTTGATCGAGATCCGGGTCGGCTCGGGCACGTCGATCGTGATGCCCTTGGGGACCGGGTAGCGAACCGGGTGCGAGTAGCCGACGTTCAGCACCAGGGCCTCGCCCTGCTTGGATGCGCGGTAGCCGACGCCGACCAGCTCCAGCTGCTTCTCGTAGCCCTTGCTGACTCCCTCGATCATGTTCCAGACAATGGTCCGGGTCAGGCCGTGCAGGGAGCGATGCAGCTTCGACTCACTGGGTCGCTCGACCAGTACCTTGCCCTCCACGACCGAGACCTTCATATCCGGGTTGATCTCGCGGGTGAGCTCGGACTTGCCGCTCTTCACGACCAGCGTGTGGTTGTGCACGTCGACGGTGACGCCACCTGGGATCGCGACCGGAAGCTTGCCAATTCTGCTCATGGGATCACCAAACGTAGCACACGACCTCGCCACCGAGGCCGGCGCGGGTCGCCTCCTGTCCCGACATGACACCGTGAGACGTGGAGAGGATTACGATCCCCAGGCCCCCGAGGACCCGCGGGATCTCGGTCTTGCGGGCATAGACCCGCAGTCCGGGCTTGCTGATTCGGCGGACACCGCCCAGCGACTTACCCCGGGTGCTCTTGGGCTTGAACGTGATATCCAGCTTCTGACCCTGCTCCGCCTGGGCGACGTCATAGGTGGCGATGTAACCCTGTTCTTTGAGGACGCGCGCAATCTCGACGCCGACGCGAGAAGCAGGCATTGCTACCTTCGCATGGCCGGCGGTGTTCGCGTTCCGGATCCTGGTCAGCATGTCGGCGATGGTATCTGTGCTCATTCCTTCACTCCCCTCCTACCACGACGACTTCTTCACGCCCGGGACCTGGCCCTGCGAGGAGAGCGTGCGGAAGCAGATGCGGCAGATGCCGAACTTGCGCATGTACGAACGCGGGCGCCCGCAGAGGTTGCAGCGGTTGTGCTGCGACACGGCGTGCTTCAGTTTGCGTAGCCCGCGATTGACCGTCGATTTCTTAGCCAAGCCTGATCCTCACTTCCTGAATGGGAACCCCAGTTCCGTCAGCAGCGCCCGCGCCTCCTCGTCGGTCCGCGCGGTCGTCACGAACGTAATCTCGAGCCCCCGGACTTTGTCGATCTTGTCGTACTCGATCTCGGGGAAAATCAACTGCTCGCGCAGCCCAAGAGTGTAGTTGCCTTTGCCATCGAAGCCGCTCGGCGAGATGCCGCGAAAGTCCCTGATCCGGGGCAGGCCGACCGACAGCAGCTTGTCCATGAACTGGTACATCCGGGCACCGCGAAGTGTCACCTTGACGCCGATCGGCAGGCCGGCACGGAGCTTGAAGTTCGCGATCGCCTTGCGGGACTTCGTCACGATCGGCTGCTGGCCGGTGATCTTCTTCAAGTCGGCGACTGCTGCATCCAGCGCCTTGCCATTCTGGATCGACTCTCCCATCCCGATGTTGGCGACGACCTTGATGAGCCGGGGTACCTGGAGCGTGTTGGTATAGGCGAATTTCTGGATCAGCGCCGGGACGATCTTGTCCTGGTAACGCTGCTTGAGGCGAAGCTCGACCTTCTCCGGACTGGCTACGCTCATACCTTGTCCCTCGCGCGCTCGTATACCTCGCCACATTTGACGCAGACGATCGCCTTCTTGCCATTGGGCAGCTCGGTCTTGCGGATCCGGGTGGGCTTGTCGCATTTGTTGCAGACGAGCATGACGTTGGAATAGGCAAGCGGCGATTCAAAGTCGATGATGCCGGCCTGAATTACGTTGGTGCCGCCCTTCTGCTGGCCAGCCTTCTGGTGCCGCTTAAGGACGTTGACCCCCTTGACGACGATCTTGCTCTCTTGTGGCAGGGTGCGCACCACGACTCCGCGCTTGCCGCGATCCTTGCCGGCCACAACCTGGACGGTGTCATCGCGGTGAATGTCGAGATGAAGACGAGACATGATCAGAGGACCTCCGGAGCAAGGGAAACGATTTTCATGAAGTTCTTGTCGCGAAGCTCTCGGGCGACCGGGCCGAAGATGCGGGTGCCACGAGGGTTGTTTTGCGGGCCCAGGATCACCGCAGCGTTCTCGTCGAAACGGATCGTGGAGCCGTCCATCCGGCGAAATTCGCGAGAGGTTCGGACCACGACAGCTTTGACGACTTCGCTCTTCTTCACCTGCCCGCCAGGCGTGGCGACGGTGACGGCAGCAGTGATAACGTCGCCGATCGACGCGTACTTCCGGTAGTGGCCACCCATGACACGGATGCACAGGATCTCACGCGCTCCCGTGTTATCCGCCACCTTGAGTCGCGTCTCTTGCTGGACCATGCTATTTGGCTTTCTCCACGATGGCGACTACACGCCAGCGCTTGTCATGGGATAGGGGACGCGTCTCCATGATGCGAACGCGGTCGCCCACCTTGCACTGGTTCTGCTCGTCGTGAGCTTTGAAGCGCGCCGACTGACGAACCACCTTGTGGTACTTAGAGTGCTCCTTGAGCGTCTGCACCTGTACCACTACGGTCTTGTCCATCTTGTCGCTGATCACCATTCCGGTCCGGCTCTTGCGCATCGCACGTTCGCTTGCGTCTTCGCTCACTTCTTCTCCTCAGCCGCGGCGCGGCGGCGCCGTGGCTTCGGCGCCTCGGCTACGGCGACGGCTGCTGCACCATCGCCGGAATCTCGTTCTTTCATGTGGATCTCGGTCAAAATCTGAGCCAGGCTGTTGCGCACCTGCCGGATCTGGCGATGGTTGGCCAGTTGGCCCGTGGCCATCTGGAATCGCAGGTTGAACAGCTCCTGGCGCGAGTTTTTCAATTGCTTCTGCAGGTCAGGCATCGACATGGCGTGAAGGTCCTTTACTTTCATTTCTTGCCACCAGTCTTGGCCGGTTTGGCGGGCGCAGCCGCTGTCGGAGCAGCCTTACCGCCAGCCTTGGCGGCGGGCGCGGCTCCGGGTGCCGGCTTGGCGGCAGGCGCTGCACCGGGCGCAGCCTTGAGGCCCCTGGCCGCTGCGGCGGCCGCGGGGGCAGCGATAGCCCCGGCTTCGGCACCCTCACCGGGCTTCGCCTCCGCCGCGCCTTTGATCTTGACGTCGACCGCGGCCTTTACGCCCGACTTGATGCCAAGCGTCCGTGTCTTCATCGGCAACTTGTAGGCGGCCAGCTGAAAGGCCCGCTTGGCCATCTCCGGCGAAACGCCTCCCATCTCGAAGAGAACGCGTCCCGGCTTGATCACGACGACCCAGCCCTCCGGGGCTCCCTTACCGCTACCCATCCGGGTCTCAGCCGGCTTCTTGGTGACGCCCTTGTCGGGGAAGATGCGGATGAAGACCTTGCCACCGCGGCGCACGAAGCGGGTCATGACGCGGCGAGCCGCCTCGATCTGCCGGTTGGTCATCCAGGCGGCCTCCGCCGACTGCAGCCCGAACTCGCCGAAGGCAAGGTCGTTGCCCTGGGTTGCCACGCCGCTACGACGGCCGCGATGCGGCTTGCGCCATTTGACGCGAGCTGGGAGCAGCATCTAATCCTTCTTCCTTGCCGCGCGCGGCTTCGGCGTCTTGGCCTCACCCGTGTCGGTAGTTGTAGTTGTGGCGCTGGCGGCCTTGGCCCGGGGGGCGCGTTTTGGCGCGGGCTTATCGCCGCTTTCCGGGCTCGCCTTGGCACGGGTCGCACGCTTCGGCTTGACGGGGGCCTCGGCGCCTGCAGGCGCTGAGGGGGATCCTGCGCCGGTAAGCGCGGGAGCGAGCGTCGCGACAGATTCCGCCGGGATCAACGCGGCAACCGGCTCAGGAATCTGCGGAAGGCTGGCTGCCAGCGGCACCCCACCATCGACAGGCTCCTCCGCCGCCGCCGGTGCTACGCGCTGCGGAACATCATCGGGAAAATTGCCGGTGTAAACCCAGGCGGAGACGCCGATGCGACCGAAGGTGGTCTTAGCCTCGGTCTGTCCGAAGTCGATGTCGGCCTTGAGCGTGTGCAACGGCACGCGTCCCTCACGGTTCCACTCGATGCGTCCCATCTCCGAGCCGCCCAACCGACCCTTGACGCGGATCTTTACGCCCTGGGCACCGGCGCGCATCGTCTTCATCAGCGATTGCTTGATCGCGCGGCGGAAGGCGATCCGCTTCTCCAGCTGCGCGGCCACGTTTTCCGCTACCAGCTGGGCGCTGAGCTCAGGCTTCTTGATCTCCTGGATCGTCACTCGCACCCGCTTGCCGGTACGCTTCTCCAGTTCGTCCCGCAGCTGGTCGACACTGGTACCGCCCTTCCCGATAACGATGCCGGGCTTGGCGGTGTGCAGCGTGACGGTAAGGGCGCTGGAGGAGCGCTCCGTCTCGATGCGCGCCACGCCGGCATTCTTGAGCCGGGCGAGCAGCATCCGTCGCAGCCGGACGTCTTCCAGCAGCAGAGCCTTGTATTCCTTGTCCGGGGCGAACCACTTCGCTTCCCAGTTTCGGTAGACGCCCAGCCGGAATCCGTTCGGGTGAACCTTATGTCCCACTACTTGCCTTTTTTCTCCTTGCTCTCTTTCTTGACGTCGTCCTTCTTCTTGCTTTGCGTACTGGTCTTACCCTTTTCGGGCCTGGCCTGATCAGCCTTCGTCGCCTCTCCCCTCGTCCGCCGCGGCTTCGGCGCTTCCTCAACCTCATCGGACTCGGTTGTGGCCGGTTCCGGCGCCGTCGTGGCGCGGGTTCCTCGTCGCGACGGAGCCGGCGTGGCAGGCGCCGGCCGGCCGGCTGCCTGTGGCGCCCGCGGCAAGGAGGCGGGACGGCGCCGCGCGACGCCCGGGCGATCCTCGATCACGGCCGTGATATGGCTGGTTCGCTTGAAGATGCTGAACAGCCGGCCCATGGCCCGTGGCTGCCCGCGCTTGAGCATCGGCCCGGCCTCGACCCGGATCTCCTTGATCACAAGGTCATCCCTCACCAGGTTGAAGTTGTTCTCCGCGTTGGCCTGGGCTGAACGGATCACCTTGGCAACG
>DASWQQ010000164.1:0-7586 GCA_036403615.1 Candidatus Dormiibacterota bacterium
GACCGAAGGGGATGCGCTGCGGGCCCCTGCGGCCGCCACCTGGCTGAGGCTGTGCGGGGCAAGCCCATCGGACTTGGTCACGAGGCAGACGCGGACACCCTGCGGTCCGGTGGCACTACCGCCGCCACACGCAGCGAGCGCCGCCGTCAGAGCAATGCTCGCAAGCAGCACGCGGGCCAGGCGGCGGACGCTAGCCAGCCTTACGCCGATCGCCGGCACCGCCTCCGGTCATCAACAGTCCGAGCCGGTCCTCCGGCGTCTCGGCCGGCTCGACGCTGACGATGCGACCCTCATAGATGACGGCGATCCGATCCGAGAGCGAGCGGATCTCGTCAAGTTCAGCGGAGACCAGCAGCACGGCGGCGCCCTCATCCCGCTGCGCCACCAGGCGGCGATGGATGAACTCGATAGCGCCAATGTCCACGCCCCGGGTTGGCTGCGCCGCAAGCAGGACCTTCGGCTGGCTCGACATCTCCCGGGCGACGATGATCTTCTGCTGATTGCCCCCGGACAGGGTTCGGGCAGGTGTCGCTGAGCTCGGCGTGCGAATGTCGAATTCGGTTACCAGGCGCCGGGCAAATTCGAAGATCGCCTTGAGGCGCAGGATCAGCCCGTGCCACGAAAAGCGGTTCGATCGTTGCCGGCCGAGCACCAGGTTATCGGCCACGGAGTAGTTCAAGACCAACCCAGCCCCCCGGCGGTCTTCCGGGATATGTCCGACACCGACGTTACGAATCGTGCGGGCGCCGAGTGCAGTGACCTCACGGTCACCCAGCATGATTCGTCCTGCGGAGGCGCGACGTGTGCCGGCGAGGACTTCGACCAATTCACTCTGCCCGTTGCCCTCGACCCCGGCTATCCCGAGGATCTCGCCCTGGTGTAGATCGAATGTAATTCCGCGCAGAGCGGGAAGGCCCTGGTCGGAGAGCGCAGCCAGGTTCTCAACACGCAAGGCCACCGGGCCGGGCTTCGCCTCCGGCTTGTCGACTCGAAGCAGGACGTCGCGACCGACCATCATCCTGGCAATCTCCTGTTCATTCGTGGCCCCGGTTTCGAGGTGGCCGGCGACCTTGCCGCGCCGCATCACGGTGATCCTGTCCGAGATCTCGAGGACCTCCCGGAGCTTGTGGCTGATGAAGATGATTGTCTTCCCAGCCTTGACCAGGTCGCGCAAGACGCGAAAAAGATCGGCTGTCTCCTGGGGCGTCAGGACGCCGGTCGGCTCGTCAAGGATCAGGATCCTCGCTCCGCGGAAGAGGACTTTGACGATCTCGACCCGCTGTTGCAAACCGACGGGCAGGTCGCCAACCCGGGCATCGGGGTCGAGCGCCAGACCGTAGGTGGAGGTGAGCCGCTCAATCTCGGCGCGGGCCCGGGCCTGATCGTAGAGACCGCCCGGACCTACCGGTTCTCGACCGAGCACGACGTTCTCATGGACCGTGAACACGGGGATCAACATGAAATGCTGATGGACCATACCGATGCCCCGGCGAATCGCGTCCCGTGGCCCCTGCAGGCTCGCGGGCTTGCCCTCGACCAGGATCTCGCCGCTGTCGGGCTTTATCAGGCCGTAAAGAATATTCATGAGCGTGCTCTTGCCGGCTCCGTTCTCACCGACCAGCGCGTGGATCTCGCCGTTGCTGACGCCGAGGTCAACGTGATCGTTGGCCAGGACACCGGGGAACCGCTTCGTGATTGAGCGCATCTCGACCGCGAGCTTTGATTCCGTCATTCCGCACCCGGGACGTACGGGATTCCGTCGGCGGCAGGGGGGCTGCTGCGCCGCACCACGGCGGCGAGCACGATCAGGGTCAGCAGGTAGGGCGTCATGCTGAGCAAGTACTGAGAAATGTGAATGCTCGAATTTGCGTCATAGATTGCCTGGCCGAAGCCAAAAATCAAGCAGGCTATGAAGGCGCCTATCGGCGTCCACTTGCCAAAGATCATGGCGGCGAGGGCGATATAGCCCCGACCATCGGTCATCCCCGGAACGAATGTGTTGGAGATGCCGATCGCGAGGAAGGCGCCAGCGAGTCCTGAAAGAAGGCCGCTGCTTATGACGGCGCCGTAGCGCAGCAAGTAGACATTGATCCCCGCGGTATCGGCCGCCTGCGGATGCTCGCCGACCGATCTGATCCGTAGACCCAACCGCGTGCGAAAGAGTAGAACCTGGGTGCCCACAAGCACCAGCAGGGCTATGTAGACCATGACGTTCTGTTGGAAAAGGATCCTGCCCAGAAACGGGATACCGCTGAGCAGGGGGATCGTCACGTCCGGCAGCGAGTCCTGCGAGGAAACTCGGCCGATGTCCGCGAGCCCATAAAAGCGATTGAGCAAGAAAACTGTGATACCGGCGGCGAAGATGTTGATCGCCACGCCCGAGACAATCTGGTCCGCTCGGTAGCGAATCGAGACGACCGCATGGATCAAGGCCATTAGCCCCCCGGCAACCATCGCCGCCAGGACCGCCAGCAAGACGTTGTGGGCCGCGAGGTCGATCGCCACTGCAAAGAATGCGCCGGTAAGCATCATGCCCTCCATCGCGATGTTGACGACGCCCGCTCGCTCCGAGATCACGCCACCCAAAGCCGGCAACAGGAGGAGTGCACCGGCCGCGAGGGTCGCGTGCCAGAGGCCCGGCGTCAGCAACAGCTGGAAGACGTCGCCGAAGGCGTTCAAGCAATGTCCTTGTCATCGGCGGAGGCCGACCGGTCGATCTCCTGCGCTGCAGCCGCCGCTGCCGCATCAGCCTCGGGGGTCAGGGGGGTGCGCCCCACACCGGGCAGGCGCAGCCTGGCGCCGCGAAGGAAATTGGCCGCGATACTGAAAAGGATCAACGCCTGGAGGACGTAGACGAGGTTGCCCGATACTCCGGCATCGCTTTGCATCGCCGAGCCACCACCGTGAAGAGCGCCAAAGAGGGTAGCCGCCATGATGATGCCCACCGCGCTGTTGAAGCCCAACAAGGCGACCGCGATGGCATCGAAGCCGGTTGTATCGGTGAAATACTGGTCTGTCAGGTTGTGGTCGACGCCCGCGATCTGGACGGCGCCGGCAAGCCCGGCGAACGCACCGGCGATAAGCATGGTGGCGATCAGGGTGCGCCGGACGCTGATGCCGGCATAGCGGGCGGCCCGCTGGCTCTGGCCGATCGCCCGGATCTCATAACCCAGTGAGGTGCGCCAGAGCAGGAAGGAGAAGAAGGCCGCTGCCAGGAGCGCCACGAGCAAGCCGGTGTGTGCCCGGAAGACGGAGGCAGGCAAGCCAAAGACGATCAAACTGTTGTCGTGGGGTAGCAGCGTGGGCAGGGCGGCGTTGTTCGAGATCGGCGAGGACCGGGAGCTGCCGTTAGGTAGCTGGAGCGGACCCCCGATGATCAGAAATCGCAGAAACCACTGGGCGACGAAGTTCAACATGATGGTGGTCACTACTTCATGGGCGCCGGTAACGGCTTTGAGAACGCCGACAACCCCGCCCCAGGCAGCCCCGGCCAGGGCTCCCGCGATCAGCACCATGGGTACGAGCGCCCAGGCGGGCCACCGGCCCAGCCCGATACCCACCGTCGTGGCAGCAATCGCCCCCATGATCAGCTGCCCCTCCGCCCCGATGTTGAACAGGCCGGCCCGGAAGGGGAGGGCAACCGCCATTCCTGCCATGATCAGGGGCGTCAGGAAAACGACGGTGTTCGATAGCTGAAGCGCCGGCTGCTCGCCACCGAAGCAGAAGAGTCCAAAGCCGCCACAGATCAGGGCCTGGTAAGCGAGTATCGGATTTCCTCCCGTGACGGCCACGATGATCGCTCCGGCGAGGAAGGCAAGACCTACGGAACCCAGAGGTACGCCGAGCGCCCGGGCGGCCCGCCGGATTGCTGTCGGTGGCGGGCCTCGCCGGGCGCTGCGCTTAACTGCTGCGGCCATCTGGCCGCTTCACTTTACCGTTACTTTCGCGAAATTCCTATTGCACCGTGTCGGGTGGAGTCAAGGTACCGGACTTGATCTTGCCGGTGATGTCCTGCAGCGCCGCCATTACGTCGGCCGGCATGGCCAGGTTGTCCGCCTGGTATCCAACGCCGTCGTTAGCCAGGCCGAAGGTGGTGATGCCTCCCTTGAAGGAGCCGTCTTTGACACTCTTGATGGCATCGTAGGTGGCCACGTCGACCCGCTTCAGGGCGCTCGCGATAACCGACTTGTCTACGTCCTTCTGATCGGCGTCGACGCCGATGCTGTACACGCCGGCCTTGCCGGCTGCCGTCAGGACGCCGGCGCCGCAGCCCCCGGCCACCTGGAACAGGATGTCAGCGCCGTGCGCGATCTGGTCGTTGGCGACGCCGGCGCATTTGGTCGGGTCGGTGAAGTTATTCGAGTAACCGTTGAGCGTCTTGATCTGCGGGTCGGCCAGCTTCGCAGCCCACTGGTAGCCGGCGATGTAATGGTCCACGGGCGGAATCTTGATGCCGCCGATCGAGCCTATCGTGTGGCTCTTCTTGGGGGCGGCGCCACTCTTCTCCAGCACACCGGCGATGGTGCCTACCAGCGCTCCCGCATCCTGCTCCTTGAAGAGCAAGCCGGCGACGTTGGAATGCTTGAGGTCATTGCCATTGGCGTCGCTGCCGGTGCCGTCGATGATCGCGAAGTGAATGTTCGGGAACTGCCCGGAAACGGTGCCGACCGATTCGGCCATCAGGAAGCCGACCCCGATGACGAGGTCATAGCCCTTGGTGGCGAAGTTGGTCAGGTTCGGGACGTAGTCAGAGTTGGCATGGGATTCGATGACGTCGCCCTTGATACCGAGCTGGCCCTGGCAGGTCAGGCCTCCGCTCTGGCAGACATTGCCGGTCGAGGCAGCCTTGCTCAAACCCACGCCGGCCAGATGGTTGAAGCTTTTGTCGGCGAGGGTCCCTGTGTCCGTAACCAGCCCGACCTTGATTGTCTTGGTAGAGCCGCCGGTGGTGCCCGTGGTGCCGCCACCGCAGGCCGCCATGAACAGGGCCAGCATCATCCCGACACCGGCGCTCAGTAAGCGAACGCGTGAATGGGTCATTCGTCCTTCCCTTCCTTTAACTAGCAAGCGTTCGACCGGCACCGGCCCGGGCGACTCAGTTCGGCCCGGATTGTAGCACGGGCATCGGGCTTAATTCCCGTCTAAGAATCCACCGGCGGCGAGCTCGCCGGTAAGTTCCAGAAGGCGCGCCCGGAGGGCCGGCGTGATGCTCGAATCGAGCGCGTGGAAGGGGGCAAGCCCGACGGCGCCATCGGCGATCCCGTACTGCGTTGGGCCGGGCTTCCAGGCACCGGCGGCGGCTTCCAGGACCGCGCTCCTGACGGCTCGCTCCGGGTGCGTCTGGGCGCTGGTCAGCAAGCAGGCTCGGGCGGGCGGATCGGTCAGAAACTCGTCCTCTCCGGCACCGATACAGAAAAGGTGATTCAGGGCTGCCGCCTGCAGCGCGCCCTCGCCGGTAGATCCACCGGCGCCAAAGATGACGTCGGCGCCGCCGGCAATAAAGCTCCGGGCCTGCGCCTCGCCCCAGGCGGGATTGCCGAAAGGGCGGCCTTCGGGAGCGCCCTGGTAAGCGCCGAGAACCGTCACCGACGAGTCGGCCGCGGCGGCGCCCTTTTCGAAGCCGTGCCGGTAGCGAGTCATGGCCCCGCCTTCGGGCCCGTAGACGCCGCCCACGATTTTTGTCCGGCTCACCATCGCTGCCAGCGCACCGGCAAGAAAGGCTGCCTGGTCCTCACGAACGCTGATCACGGCCAGGTTCGGCCGGATTGCCGGCATCAGCAGCGGATCGACCAGGGCGAAATGCGTTGTCGGACGGTCTGCTGCCGCAGCCCCCACTGCCTCGGTGAGTAGAAAACTGCCCGCGATGACAAGCTCGTTCCTGTCCGCGAGCAGCTCGAGGTCGGCGCGGTACGATGCCGGGTCGCTGGAGCGGAGTAGTTCGACCGCGATGCATGGGCGCAGGTGGGCTGCTTCCTGCAGGCCTGCCCATCCCTGCGCATCGACCGTCGAGTCCAGCCCGGCGATGTCGGTGACGAAGCCGACCCGAAAGCCGCCTGAGCAGCCAGCCGGCGCCGAAGGCCTCGTTACGGGCGGGTGCGACCCGGCCGGCCCGGGTCGGAGGACGAGCACCAAAAGCAGCAACCCCAGCACCAGCCCGGTGGCGCTCAGGTGCCGAAGAGACGGTCTCCGTAGTCGCCCAGCCCCGGCAGGATGTACTTCTGTCCGTTCAGCTGGCGGTCCCTTGCCGCGGCGAAGACCATGACGTCCGGATAGGCCTCCTCCAGCGCCGCGATCCCCTCGGGTGCCGCGACCACGCACACTAGTCGAACGCTTGCCGGCTGGTATTCCTTCAAGATCTCAACCGCGTTGCGCGCCGTTCCGCCGGTGGCCAGCATGGGGTCGAGCAGCATGACAGCCTTGCCCCGGATGTCGGGTGGCAGCTTGACGTAATAACGGGAGGCGACCGCCGTGCGCTCGTCGCGCTCCAGCCCGATGTACCCGACCGTCACCTCGGGGAGAAGCTCGAGCACGGGGCCGAGCAGGCCGAGGCCGGCTCTCAGGATCGGGACCGCGACCACCCGGTCGGCGATGGTGTGGCCGTCCGTCTCCTCCAGCGGCGTCTGGATGGGGAAGATGCGGCTCCGCAGGTCTCTGGTCGCCTCATACAACAGCAGGGTGATTATCCGGTCCGAAAACTCACGAAACTGGTCCGGCGGAGTATCGCGGTCGCGCAGCCGCGTCAGGTAGTGCGCCACCAGCGGATGCTCGATGAGATGAAGGGTCATGAGCGCGCCTTCAACTCCACCGGAACGACCGCGAGGCCCGCTTCAGTCATGCGACCTTCGTCGAGCAGCCGTTTGACTCGGGCCAGGTTGGAGGCCGACCAGTTGCCACCGGGCCGACGCGGCGTGAACCGGCCAGCGTAGCGCCCATCATCGACCCCCTTGAACTGGCCATCGATCCATCCATAACAGAGTGCCTCCTCGACGGACTCGTCATAGGTGATGCCGCCCTTTCCCGATGTTTTCTTGTTGTACAGCAGCCAGATCTCCCTTTTGTCCTGATGATGCCTCGCAAGCCAGCGGCGCCACTCGGCGCGCGAGCGAACCGCCAGCGTCTCCCCGACCTCCATCTCAGGCGACGGGCTGCAACTGGCGGATGGCGGCGATCGCGACCTGGAACATGGGGTTGAGGTCGAGGGCGACGACACGCCCGGGATCGATGTCGGCCTCACCGGGCTCGTTTACCACGGTCAGGATCGAACCGCCACGCATGCCACGCAGGCCGCAGAGCGTAAAGATGGTGGAGGACTCCATGTCATTACAGACGACCCCGGCACGATGCCACATCTCCAGGGCGGGCTCCAGCTCCCTGAACCTCGGTTGCTCGCTCGCGTGCAGGTCGGCATAGAGAGCGTCGTGACTGCGGACAACGCCCGCATGGATCCGATGGCCTGCCTGCCGCCCGGCTCCGAGCATTGCCTGGACCAGTCCATGGTCAGCGAGGGCAGGGTAGGAAAGAGGGATGTAGGCCGGGGTGGTCCCCTCGTCGCGAACCGCTCCGGTGGCGACAACCAGGTCGCCGAA
>DASWQQ010000165.1:0-5062 GCA_036403615.1 Candidatus Dormiibacterota bacterium
CAACGCCTGGATGAAGGTATGGAGTTCTTCGACACCCGAGCGGCGCCCCATCTCGTCGAGCGCTTCCAGCCGCGGGCGACCCAGTCGGATCTCGTTGAGTACCTGCGCGAACTCGTCGGAGAGCGCATTCTTGAACTTTTCGGTGAGCCGTCCGATGGCGGCGTCGAAGCCGAGGCCTGCTTCCACCGAGATGGTGAGGAGGTCGAGGGCGTTGGGGAGGGCGAGGCGGAGCTCCTTCTGACGGCCCTTGATCAGGTTGTTGAGCCAGATGTCGGGCAGGAAGCGGCCGAGGACGAAACCAACCCCGAGTGCGGCACCCTTGAGCGGCAGGCTGGAGACGCCTAGCAGTCCGGCGAGACCGAGCGCGACCAGGGCGAGGATGATACCGGCGATCACCTTTAGAACTTCGAAGCCGTTGACACTGAGGCCGTACGGGCGTCCTGCCAGGTTGATCTTGTTCTGGACCACGAGCTGTCGGTTCTTGGCCATGCGCGAAGTGAGCAGGCTTCCGATCCGCTCCAGCGCCGGCTTTATGAAGCGCTCGCTGAAGGGCAGCGAGAGTTCGATTTCATCGAGCGTCAGGTTGTGGTCGCGGTACTGAGACAGGCGCTCAGCAATAAGGTCCTGCCGCGGCTTGGCGGTGACGGCCTGGACAGCGATGAAGACACCGCTGAAGGCGAGGAAGGCGAAGACGATAGTAAATATATTCATGTCCTGCTACACCTGGATGTTCGTGATTTTCGAGATGATGCCGTACCCGACGCTGATGGAGACAAGGCCCATCCCGATCAGGACGTAGCCGAGCCATTCGTGAAAGAGGGGCGTGATGTAGCTGGGGCTTATGAAGGTGAGAAGCAAGGCTAGAGCGAAGGGCAGGCCGGTGATGATGTAACCGGAGGCGCGGGCCTGCGCCGTCAGGGTCCGGATCTCACCCTGGATGCGGATGCGCTCGCGAATCGTGAAGGCAATGGTGTCGAGGATCTCGGCGAGGTTACCGCCGACCACCCGGTGGATCTGGACCGCAGTCACCATCAGGTCGAAGTCCTCGCTCTCGATGCGCTTGACCATGTGCTGGAGGGCATCATCCACGGAGACTCCAAGGTTCATCTCGCGGGTCGCACGGCTGAACTCGTCGGCCATCGGAGGCGAGGAGCTCTTGGCAATCGTCGCCATTGCCTGGGCGAACGAATAACCCGCCTTCAAAGCGTTGGAGAGCAGAACGATCGTGTCGCCGAGCTGGTTGTTGAAGGCCTTGAGGCGGCGGCGCTGGCGGAACTTAACGAAGAAGCCCGGTGCGAAGTAACCGACCGGGATACCGATCAGGGCCAGGATCGGGTTGTGAAAGCGCAGGAAAATAACGAGGCTGAGCAGGATGATGAGTCCAACGATGACCATCACGTATTCCGAGACGCGCAGCTTGAGGTCGGCCTTGGCGAGCTCCTCGGTGAGCTTGGACGTCCGGCCACCTTTCTTGGTCAGGCTCTTGTTGAAGCCCTCCATGATGCCCTCGAAGAGGCCGCCCTTCTTGTTGCCAGGGGCCGCGGTCGGGTTGTAGTCATCCATGTGAAGGTCGGCTGCCTCAGGCTGCCGGTTGGCTGCGAGTGCCATCACGACGATCAAGGCGCCGATTGCTGCCATGGCCGCGAAGACGAGTTGAAGCGACACTTATTTGCCTCCTTGTCCGGCAGGATCCGGCACGGGCGTGAAGAGATCCTTCGACACGCCCTCGCCTGACGACTGCAGGTGATCGAAATATTTTGGAATGATGCCGGTGGCCGTGAAGTAGCCCTGCACCTTCCCGTCTTCGCTGACGCCGGTCTGTTTAAACATGAATATGTCCTGTACTTTCACCTGGTCGCCGTGCAGTCCGAGCACTTCGCTGACGGCGATGATCTTTCGAGACCCGTCGCGAAGGCGGCTCTGCTGCACGATGACGTTTATGGCGGAGGAGATCTGCTCCCGGATCGCCCGGGAGGGCAGTTCGGCTCCCGCCATTAACACCAACGTCTCCAGGCGGTTCAAACTGTCACGTGGCGAGTTGGCGTGGATGGTCGTCAACGAACCGTCATGACCCGTGTTCATGGCCTGGAGCATGTCCAGGGCCTCGCCACCGCGGCACTCGCCGACCACGATTCGATCTGGGCGCATGCGCAGCGCATTGACTACAAGGTCGCGAATGGCGATCCGGCCACGCCCTTCGACGGTCGCCGGCCGTGACTCAAGTGTTACAACGTGCTCCTGGTTCAGCTGCAGCTCGGCGGCGTCCTCAACCGTCACCACACGCTCCTCCTCGGGGATGAAGCTGGAGAGAACGTTGAGGGTGGTCGTCTTGCCGGAACCGGTTCCTCCGGAAACCAGCATGTTCAGTTTCGAACGCACGCAGGCACGAATGAACTGTGCCATCGGGTCCGTAAGGGACCCGAACTTGATCAGGTCGCTGATCTTGTAGGGGTCCTTGGAAAACTTACGGATCGTCAGGACCGGGCCGTTCAGGGCCAGCGGCGGAATGATGACATTGACGCGGGATCCGTCCTTGAGGCGGGCATCGACCATCGGCGAGCTCTCGTCGATACGCCGGCCGATAGTGGACACGATCCGGTCGATTACCCGACGCAGCTGGTCGTCGCTCTCAAACTGGATCGATGACAGGGTCAGCTTCCCCTTGTGTTCGACGAAGACCTGGTCCGGACCGTTGACCATGATTTCCGTCACGGTGGGGTCGTTTACCAGCGACTCGATAGGACCGAGCCCGAGGAAGTCGTTGAGGACCGAGTCGAGAAGTCTCAGACGCTCCGGCTTGGTAACGGTAAGGCCCATCTCCGCGATGACAGCGTTGAGCGTCTCCGTGATCCGGGCAGTGCGCTGTTCACGGTCCTCCTCCTCGTTCGCATCCAGGTCTTCGATCAGCCGGGCCTGGAGGCGGTTCTTGATCCGCTCCGCCTGGACCTCGAAGGGGGTGCGGGTACGTGCCACCGGTGCCTGCGACCGGGCAGCCGGTGCCGGCCCGCCCTGGGGTACGAAGGCCCCATCCGGAACCGCGGTAGAGTCCGGTACCTGCTGTTTCTGGACGCGGTCGAGGAGCGACATCGGCTCAGCAGCCTCGCCCGGCGATCACAAATAGCGAGCACGAAATCACGCGGAGTGATTTCTTGGGGCGGGCACCGAGAACCGAGTCCATCTCTATGTCCTAACGGCGGGCGAACAGACCCTTGCGCGGTTTCTTGTCTGTTGTTTCGGTCTCGGCGGCCTGGGGAGTCGGCAGAAGCTTGGCAACCAGCTCCCGGATGCGCTGGCTGATCTCGGCTTCCGGGTGGGTGCTGACGAACGGGTTACCCCGGTTGACCGAGTTGATCACGAGCTTCGCATCGTTTGGAATCTGGCCGGCAATCGGAAAGCGGAGGTTCGCCTCGACGCTCTCCTTGTTGAACTCGGAGTGGGCGTCAGACTTGTTGAGCAGGAGCACCACGCGGTCAGGTGAGATGGACAGCGAATCGAAGATTTTGAGAGCCAGCTTGGTGTTTTTGATCGAGGGAATGCTGAGCGAGGTCACTACGACAACCTTGTCGGCGTGATCCAGCACTTCCAGGTTGATCTCGCCGAGGTGGGCGCTGCTGTCAACGATGATGTAATCGAACATCTTGCGCAGCTCACTGAAGATGCGGCGGATGTGGTCGACTGTGACCAGGTCCGCTAACTCCGGGCTGGTGGGCGTCAGCAGGACCTTGATCCCGAAGGGACCATCGACCATGATCTCTCGGATGAAGTCGGCGTCCATGTGGTCGATGTTCTCGATCAGGTCGGTGATGCCCTGGGAGTGGTCCAGGTTGAGCAGCACCCCGATGTCGCCGAACTGCAAGTCCAGGTCGACGAGGGCCACCTTCCCCTTAGTTTCATTCGCCATCGAGACCGAGAGGTTGGCCGCCAGCAGCGATTTGCCCACACCTCCCTTCCCCGAGTAGAAGAAGAAGACCTGGCCTTGTTCGGCACGGCGTGGGCCGTCCCCATCCGGTGGCGGCGTAGCCGCCGGCGCGCTCCCGCCGGTCGATTTGGCGAGGAATGACTCCTTCTTTTGCTCCAGCTGGTAGACCCGGCGGATGCTGGCAATCAGTTCGTCCCCGGAAAATGGCTTGATCAGGAACTCGCGGGCACCGGACTGCATCGCTCTGCGGAGGTAGTCGCGTTCCCCCTGGACGGACATGATGATGACCGGGGAGTTGGGGGCCTCCTGGGCGAGGGTCTCGGTAGCCTGGATACCATCCATGATCGGCATGTTGACGTCCATCAGGACGATGTCAGGGACCAGCTTCTTGGCCTGCTCGACACCCTCCTTTCCGTTGGGGGCGGTGGCCACCACCTGGATGTCGGGCTCGAAGGAAAGCAGCTTCTGGAGATTGTCCAGCGTGCTGGCGATGTCGTCAACGATAAGGACTTTGATCAGTTCGGCCATGCCACTATCTCTTCAAAGACGCATCCCCGCGAAATCTTCCGATTTCGCGGGGAGCCTGTCAACGTATTTCTGTTGCTTTTAGCGGACGCCGAAGGCGCCTGTGAAGCTGTCGATGTCGGTCACCGCTGCGCCTGGATCAGGGACATCGTAGTCCTTGACTGATTTCAGGACGAACTTGTAGTTGGTGTTGTCCAGCGCCCACTTGAGCTGCTCCGCCTGCTGAAGCGTCACGATGACGGTCAGGCTCGACGAGATTCCGCGGGTGTTGGCGCCGCCCGCCGGGCCGACCCGGATGACGTGCAGGTTGGTGAAGGTGGTCTTCGTCTTGACCGTTTTCGAGTTCGTCGGGGTGTATGAAACGATCACGTCGATCCGATCGTCGGGCTGGATGTAGCCACCCGCGCCGACGAGCTCGCCGGTCGGAATCTGCATGGCGACCTGTCCACTCGGGATGGGCAGGAACGCCTGCTTCGCCGGCTGAACCTCACCAGCACTGTTGACCAGGTCGTAGTCAATGATTGCCTGGTTCTGATGAATTGCGATACCGGCATACTTGCCGACCACGAGGTCCTTAGCGCGGAACGCGTACGGCGGCGCCTGGTCCGAGCTGAAGTT
>DASWQQ010000166.1:0-16599 GCA_036403615.1 Candidatus Dormiibacterota bacterium
TCGACCACGAGGATGGCACCGTCGCAGGCCGCGAGCGCCCTGGACACCTCATAAGAGAAGTCGACGTGGCCGGGGGTGTCGATCAGGTTGATCTGGTAGGTGTTGCCATCGTCGGCCTTGTACTGCATTCGAACGGCTTGCGCCTTGATCGTGATGCCACGTTCTCGTTCCAGGTCAAGCTGGTCCAGCACCTGCTCCACCATGTCGCGCGGCGCGACCGTCCCCGTGAACTCCAGCAGCCGGTCGGAAAGGGTCGTCTTCCCGTGGTCCACATGAGCGATCACGGAAATGGCACGGATCAAGTGCGTGGGCGTGGACACGGACGGAGTTTATCTGCCGATCAGTTTCAACGGATTGTGTCGATGCTGGGGAACCGTCCGCTCAGCCGCCTTCCGGGACTCGCAACTCGATCCGCCGACAGTTCCGGCAGGCGAGAAGCTCGACGTCGAGCAGCCCCTCCCCGATTTCCGCCCAACTGCCCATCAGCATCCCCCACCCACCGCTTACCCCTCCCACCCTGAGGTGCTCCACCCCAAGGGATTGAAGTGGACTCTTGCAGCCAAGACAGGTGCCGACGTCTGCTACAGCCATTTTGTACCCCTCTCTTAAGCGCGTTTGATGCTCGAGACTGTCTGACCGATGGCACCGAGCTCGCGGCGGCCGCCCGCCTTTACTCGATGGGCCAGCACCATATCGGCGACCTCATTGACCTCGTTTACACCGACCTCGCCAACTCCCTGGTAGGCAGCCAACGCCTGGGCTGCCTTGCGGCCGACGAGATCGGCACGATGGCCATCGACCTGCAGGCTGACGTTCAACTCCGCGAGTGCGCGGAGGATTGCTACCGGCATCACCACGGACGGGAAGCGGGCGATGGCGGCAGAGATTCGCCGACCTACCTCGGCGTCCTCCTCCGCAAATCGCTGGCTGAAGTCTGCCGGATCGGACTCCCACTCCTCGCGACGCTCAACGATCAGGACACGCTGGCCGATGTCTTTGATGCCCTCGACATCCACGGCAAGCCCGAATCGGTCGAGCAGCTGTGGCCGCAGGTCGCCTTCCTCCGGGTTCATTGTCCCGACGAGGATGAAGCGGGCCGGGTGCCAGATCGAGATGCCTTCCCGCTCGACGACGTTGACCCCCATGGCCGCCGCGTCGAGGAGCACGTCGACCAGGTGATCGTCGAGCAGATTGACTTCGTCCACGTACAGGATGTTGCGGTTCGCCTCGGCGAGGACTCCGGGCTCGAAGCGCCGCTCCCCACTCTTGATCGCCGCCTCGATGTCGATTGCTCCAACGACCCGGTCCTCCGAGGCATTGATCGGCAGCTCGACGACACGCATCCGGCGGCGAGCCCGAGGGAGGGTCTCCCCCCGATCCACTCGCTCGCGGCAATCCGGGCAGAGGGCTTCGCTCGCGTCCGGGTCACAGCGATAGGCGCAATCTGCCACGACCGTCAGCTCCGGCAGGAGCCGAGCCAGTGCGCGGACGGCGGTCGACTTGCCCGTGCCTTTCTCGCCCCGGATCAGCACGCCGCCGATGGCCGGATGAATGGCGTTGAGGACCAGCGCCAGCTTCATCTTGTCCTGGCCCACGATTGCCGAGAAGGGATAGGTGAACCGTTCCATCGTCACCTAAGCATCTCACGCTGAACGGTATCGACGATGGCTGCCTGAGACAGGTCGAAGAGACCGTAGTAACGGCCGCCAAGCCGCTCTGCCAGATCGGCGCAGACATTGAAGGCGTAAGCACCGTAGAGGCTGGTCACACGGCTTCGCGGGTGGCCGGGCTGACTGCCAAAGTCCCGGGTGGAGTCGATGACCATCGCCCGTATGCCTTCCTGCTTGATCTGCGCCGCGGCCCGTTGTGCTTCGAGCAGCGGCTCCTCGCCGAAAAGACTTATGTTTCCGCGACCATCGCTGATCAGCACGATAAGCGGGTAGACACGCGGATCTCGTAGGCGCTCCGTCTTGATCAACTTGAGGGCAGTCACCAGGCCGTGGGTCAGTGGCGTTGTACCGCCGATGTTCAGCCGCTCCAGCCGGCGTTCCGCGAGGTCGACGCTGGAGGTGGGACGTAGTACGACGCGTGCGTTCCGGCCGCTGAAGGCCACCAGGCACACCTTGTCGCGCCGGACATAGGCATGGCGCAACAGGGACAGGATGGCGCCCTTGGTGGCGAGCATCCGTTGTTCGGCGTCCATTGAGGCGCTGGCATCCACCACGAAGACGATCAAGTTGCCGGTCTTGCGCTCGCGCACTTTCTGGCGCAGGTCCTGGCGTTCCAGTTGCAGCCCGGGGTGCATGGCGACGGCTGCCTCCCGCCGGCTCACCTGGTAGGGGGCGGCGGCGCGGACGGTGGCATCGAAGGCGACGTCGGTGACTTTTTCCGCCTGCGAACTTCGCACGTAGCGGCCGCGTTTTGTCTCGCTTTTCGTACTCGTGCGTTTGCCAGCGGCTCGCCGGGCCTGGCGCTCGCGGGGCAGGTCGAGCTTCTTGACGCTGAACGTCGGCAATTGGATGACCGTTTCCGGGTCCGACTCGGTCACCTCGCCGGCCTGCGTCTCCTGGCTGGTGGAGGTGGTCCAGCCGTCACTCGCATCTCCGCCCGACGCTCCTTCACTTTGAGTCGCCTCC
Source organism: Candidatus Dormiibacterota bacterium (assembly GCA_036403615.1). Classification (GTDB taxonomy): domain Bacteria; phylum Chloroflexota; class Dormibacteria; order CF-121; family CF-121; genus JALYYC01. The sequence continues at coordinate 2,637 of DASWQQ010000166.1, forward strand.
CCCTGCACCGGCTGTCCCTTCTCGCTGGGAGTCGAGGCGTTGATCCGAGCCAGCTGGTCGGCCGCGCGGGCGGCTAATTCCTGGGGCTGCGCCTGCAAGTCGAGATTGCCCTCCCGGCGGCGATGCGCCAGGGCGAGCTCCAACGCTTCGATGACGTCATCTAGCTCGACCTGGGCGCCGCCGCGTAGGGCGCAGAGAGCCCTGGCCGTCCGGGCGACAACCAGGTCGGCCCGATGTCCCGCGACAGAGCCGTCCATACAGAGCTGTGCGATCAATTCACGGATTGGTCCCGGCAACAGGACTGAGACCAGCCGCGTGCGCGCCTTCTCCAGTGTGTCTCGCAACTGGGCCTCGGAGGCGGCGGAGCGTTCGATTACGGCGCGGGCGTCTTCCAGGAATTGGTGCTCCAGCTCCATTACGGCGAGGCGGTCGTCGATGTCTGTCATGGTTCGGACGTCGACGCACAGACCAAAGCGGTCCAGGAGCTGTGGCCGGAGCTCCCCTTCTTCCGGATTCATGGTGCCGACGAGGATGAAATGCGAAGGATGTACGACCGAGACACCCTCGCGTTCCACAACATTGATTCCCATGGCGGCGGCGTCCAGAAGAACATCGACAAGGTGGTCATCGAGCAGGTTGACCTCATCCACGTAAAGGATGTTTCGGTTTGCCTGCGCGAGCACCCCGGGCTGAAAGCGCCGGGCACCGGCCCGGACCGCTGCCTCGATGTCGATCGAGCCCACCAGCCGGTCCTCCGAAGCGTTGATGGGGAGGTCCACGATACGCATTGGTTGGCGAATTACTGGAAGCGGTCCATCTTTTCCTCTCCGGCGGCAGTCATCGCATAAGAGGCTCGGCACCGCAGGGTCGCAGCGGTAGGGGCATCCCTCCACCGCGTCGTAGTCCGGCAGGAGCCGGGCCAGCCCGCGAACCGCCGAGGACTTCGCCGTTCCGCGATCGCCTCGGATGAGCACGCCGCCAATCGAGGGGTCGATGGCGTTCAGGAGAAGCGCGCGTTTCATCGTGCGTTGGCCGACCAGGGCCGAGAACGGCAAGGCGCTTTCGAACGGCATCACCCTGAGTCTAGCCAGCCTTCCGCGCAAACAAACGGGCCAGCCCGGACCTATGGGCGCTCCATCGTCTCCTTGAACTGGTCGAGTGTCTTCTCCAGCTTCCGATCGAGGTCCCTGCGAAGCCGGGACTCGACCAACCGCAGCAGCCCGCCGGTCTGGACCTGGATCGAGCAACTCAGGCGGGTCCGTGAAGCGTCCTCGTTGAGCTGGTAATCGATTGTCGAGGCAGGTTTCACACCGACCGACCTGAGACAGAGCGCACGGTCAAGCTGAAACCGGTCCACCAGGTAGCGCGTTTCCTCTCGGCGCGCACCGTCAATATGTACCTGCGTTATGCGGGAGCCCAGCCCGACCGGTCCGGACGGCTCGACCTGCGCCTCGGCGACCTGCGTATACCAGGGCGAGCCCGGCCCGAAATTCGTCAGCGCGGCAAAAATCGCAGCAGCCGCCCGTCCGATCACGACCTCACGTTCGATGGTGACGATTAGAGATCCAATTCCTTGGCGATGATCTCGCGCATGATTTCGTTGGTCCCCGCCCCGATCGGGCCGAGACGGGCATCGCGCCAGGCCCGCTGGATCGGGTACTCCATCATGTAGCCGTAGCCGCCATGGATCTGCAGTGCCTGGTCCGCCACCCTGACGTTGGCTTCGGTGGCTGCGATCTTCGCCATCGAGACCTCTGCTGAACAGGGGATGCCCTCCGAGTGTAGCCAGAGCGCGTGGTACGTAATTCGCCGGGCCTGCTCGACAAGCAGCGCCATGTCAGCGATCTTGTGGCGGGTGACCTGCATCGAGCTCAGCGTCTTGCCGAACTGCACCCGGTTGCCGGCATATTCGATCGCGAGCTCCATGCTCCGTTGCGCTTCTTCAACGGCACCGATAGCGATCCACAGCCGTTCCCACTCGAAATTTTCAACCGCCATGTAAAAGCCACGGTTCTCCTCGCCCAGGCGATGGCCTACCGGAATGCGGCAATCCTGGAAGACCAGCTCGGCGGTATCGGATGCGCGCCACCCGAGCTTGTTCAGCTTGCGCCCAACCGAAAACCCGGGCATCCCACGCTCGGCCACGAGCATCGAGAGTCCGTGGTGCCCACCCCCAGGGGTGGTCCGTACCAACAGCACCACGACATCAGCTCGAACGCCATTGGTTATGAACGTTTTGGAACCGTTGACGATGTACTCGTCACCACTCCGCTGAGCGGTGGTTTCCACGTGAGCGATGTCCGAGCCACCAGAGGGCTCGGTTACGGCCAGGGCGGCGATCAGCTGGCCCCTGATAGCCGGTTCGAGCCAGCGTTCTCGCTGGTGGTCGTCGCCAAAGCGGAAGAGTGGTGGTGTAGCGATCGCTATGTGGGCGCCGATTCCGGCCGCGACACCGCCCGAGCCGCAGCGGGCGAGTTCTTCGAAAAGGATCGCCTCGTAGACCAGCCCGGCTTCCGTCCCACCAAACCTCTCCGGATACTTGAGCCCCAGGAGGTCAAGGGCGGCAAACCGGGTGAAGAGCTCACGTGGAAACTCCTGCGCCTCCTCCCAGGCATCGACCTGCGGTCGAACTTCCTTCTCGATGAAGCGCCGGACTGTGGTCCGGAACTCCTCGTGTTCCTGGCTGAAGAGGTGCGACCTCCGCACTCTACTCCCAGTAATTGAGGAATTCCGGATACTGCGCCAGGGTTTCGTTTGCCACCTTCTCGGGAAGGCGCAGGAAGATGCCGCGCGCGTCGGCGATTACGGTGCCATCGAGCAGTTCGACCGCTCCAACCGCATCCACGGCGCCCTCGCGCTCCCGGGCTATCTCGGCCCAAACCCGCATTGGCCGATCGATCGGTGCAGGTTTCCTGAAGCGGACGTCCAGCTTGCCCGTCATCAGCCACTGCTGGCGCAAGGCGCCGGTCCGGCCCATGGTCTCATCGAGCAGGGTGGCGATGATGCCGCCGTGCAAAACCCCAGGGAAACCCTGCTGCCCGACGGAAGGGGTGAAATCGGCGACCACGCGCTCACCCTCCCTGTGGAATACCATCTTCAACCCGGTCTCGTTCTTAGGGCCACAGGCAAAGCACCGTTGATATGTGCTTTCATCATTGAGGCGATCGGGGTCCGGCACGAGCGTGACCAGTCTATCAGCCGATCTGAGGAGGTTCAGCGAGTTGGACAGACGGTCGGAAGCGATAGCGCAACTGCTCGAAACAGCTCTCTCGGAGCGCTTTCTGGCGCCCGTCACGGAGGTGATCCAGGCGGTTCCGATCGCAGTCGCCATACTCCATGCGGAGGACCTTCGCATCCTCACCCTCAACGATCCGATGGCAGCCCTCCTCAGCCATCCGGCCACCCAGGCGGTGGGCAGGTCGATCGTTGAACTGAACTCCGTATCCCATCCGCTTGCGGACCGTCGGCCATACCGTGAGGTCGCCCGCTCGGGACGTTCCTTCGAAGCCACCCCCCTGATCGGCAACCGCTTCTGGCAGTGGTTCATCCGGCCGCTCAAGGGCGGAGATCGGTCGATCGACCACCTGCTCGTCGGCTTGATTCCCGGCGCCGAGCCGCTGCCGGGCGGTGACCTTGCGCGCCTGCTGGAGATGAACGCAACCAAAGCCGAGTTTCTCAACCTGGCCGCGCACGAGTTGCGCACCCCGCTCGGTGTTATACATGGCTACGCCTCACTCCTCGAGCAGGGAGGGCTCAGCGCCGAGCACCAACACCTGGCCGGCGTCCGCATCTACGAGAAGGCGAAACACCTAAGCCGTTTGATCACCGACCTCTCCCTGGTTGCTCGCCTCGATGAACTCGGCCCCTCGCTCGCCAGGATCGAGTTGGACCTGGTCGAACTCCTGGAGCCGGTTGTGGAGGAACTGCAGCGCCGCTTTCCCGACCTCGCGATCGACTTCCAGTTCCCGCCGGCACCCGCCGAGGTTACCGGCAGCGCCTACTGGCTGCGGCTTGCGATCCGTGAATTACTCGACAACGCGATCAGGTTCCGGCCCTCGCCGAGTGGTCGGATCGACGTCAGCATCTCTTCCAGCCCCGGCTGCTGGGTGGTCAGCGTCCTCGATGACGGCTTTGGCATCCGTCCCGCCGACCAGCAGTTACTCTTCGAGCGTTTCGCTCGCATCGAAACCGAGGAAAATCAGCATCAGGTCGGGATGGGGATCGGCCTCTACATGGTGCGCGAGGTCGCACGGGCGCATGGCGGCCGGATCCTGGTGAGCAGCCGGCCCGGCGGCGGGAGCGAGTTCGCCCTCGAATTGCCCAGGGAAACTGGACCTACGCCCGACCGCTGAACGGCTCCAAAGTGGCGCTATAGTGAAGGCGTCTGTAAGGACGCCCAATGCTGAAAGTGCTCGCCCTGCTGGCCTTCGGCTACCTGCTAGGTTCCGTTCCGTCTGGCTGGTTGGTAATGAAGGTCTACCGCAACCAGGACGTGCGGCGGCTCGGTAGCGGGAACATCGGAGCCGCCAACGTCTATCGGGCCGGGGGGCCCGGGGCTTTTGCGACCACGCTGATCGCAGACGGTCTGAAGGGGGTTATCCCGGTTCTCACCGGCATCCTGGTTGGCGTCGAGTCTCCTGAGATCACGCTGCCTCTGATAGGCCTGGCCGCAGTGATGGGCCACACCTGGTCAATCTACCTGGGTTTCAGGGGCGGTAAGGGCGTGGCGACCTCCGGAGGCGTGATGCTGGTGCTGGCCCCGGTTGCCCTGGTGCTGAGCGCTCTCGCATGGTTCTTCGTCATCCGCTTCACCAAACTCGCCTCACTCGCCTCGCTGGTGGCGGTTGCGGTAGCTTTTTTCAGCCTGGTTGTACTTCACCTGGTCGGCTGGCAGGCCTGGCGCCCGGTCGGCTGGTCGGTGATTCTGCTCGGTATTGCACTGGGCGGCCTCGTCTTCTACCGGCACCGAAGCAATATCGAGCGGCTCGCGTCAGGCCGTGAGCTGAAGATAACCACCCAGTAGTGTCGGAGCGACCCGCGCCGGACGGTCCACAGCGTTTTCTCCTCTTTGGCGCCGGCGCCGTCGGCTCCCTGCTCGGAGCCAGGCTGGCAGCAGGCGGCAGTGAGGTGACGCTGGTAGGTAGGCCGCCCCATGTCGACGCTGTGGCCCGCGAGGGATTGCGAACCATGGTGGCGGGCAAGGTCAGCAGCCAGCCGGTTCGCGCCGCGCGCCAGAGCCTTGCGGAGGCGGGCGGCCCATTCGACTTCGTGTTTCTGACTGTTAAGGGCTTCGACACGCTGGATGCCATCGAGCAACTGGGTCCAGTCCTCCGGCCCGGCACCATCCTGGGCAGTTTTCAGAACGGAGTTGGAAACGAGGAAACTGTTACAGCCACGCTACCGGACCAGGCCCTGCTGGCGGGCAGCCTCACTCTCCCGGTAAGCCTGGACGAGCCCGGCCTGGTGCATCAGCATTCACGTCGCGGAGGGGTAGCGCTTGCCCCGGTATCGCCAGAAGTAAACGTTGGACCCCTGGTTCGAAAGCTCACCCAGGCTGGCCTGAAGGGCCGACGCTACTCCGACTTCCGCGCGATGAAGTGGTCCAAGCTCCTGCTCAACATCCTGGGAAACGCGCAGAGCGCCATCCTCGACCTGCCGCCAAGCCATGTCTTCGCAGACAGCGAGCTCTTCGGTTACGAGCAAGCCGCCTTTCGGGAGGCGGTGGCGGTGATGGATAGACTGCGCCTGCCAATCGTTTCGCTCCCCGGCTTTCCGGTGCCTACCTTGAGCCGTGTCATGAGCCTGCCACGCCTGGTCGCGCAACTGGTCCTGGAGCCGAGGATCGGGGGGGCGCGCGGCAGCAAGATGCCTTCCCTGTGGTGGGACCTGAGCCGAGGCAAAGGCCGTACGGAGGCCGCTTACCTGAACGGCGCGGTGGTCGATGCGGGGCGGCTCCAGGGCGTGCCAACACCGGTTAACTCCGTGCTGTGGGCATTGCTCGAGAAGGTGACAAAAAGTCCTTCGGAATGGGAGCGATACCGGCGCCGGCCGGATCGTCTCAAGCAATTGCTGCGAACTGCCGTCCGGCTCTAGCTCGCCCGCTACGTATCCGGCGCGGCGATGGCCCGCGGCACCGGGGGGACGGACCGGGTCAGCAGCGGGATCGCACCCCTGATGTATTCGAGACCCGAGCCTATGGTCCAGACCACGGCGAGCAGGAGCGCCCAGACAGGAAGCGTGAACGGGCCCCGGGGAGCCAGCAGCCAGCTGCCCGGCGCGGTCGAGGCGGTCAGCAGTCCACCTCGCAGCGCGTCGCCCGAAAAGAGCACGAGGATCAGGGCCACAATTGTGATCAGCGTCTTGGCCTTGCCCCAGCCGCCGGCGGGGATGACAACTCCCAGGGCTGCCGCGTAGCTCCGCAGCCCGGTGACCAGAAATTCGCGGGCGATGATAACCGCAACCATCCAGCCGGGGGCCAGGTGGACGACCGCCAGGGCAACCAGGAGGACAGCGATCAAGATCTTGTCCGCGGTGGTGTCCAGGTAGATTCCAAGCGCAGATACAATCCCCCGACGCCGAGCGATCTCTCCATCAAAGGTGTCCGTCAGCGAGGCGGCGATGAAGACGGCGGCGGCGATGATGCAGGCGAAGCGGGCCGTCGAGACGATGAGCGCATACAGAATCGGCGCCGCCGCAATGCGGGAGAAGCTGAGGAGGTTGGGCGCAGCCCAGAGCGAGGGCATTCCCACCAGTGTAGGTCTAGGTCGGTTTGATCCCAACGTGCACGACCGCTATCCCGAAGCTGAGACGTTTCACCTTGACTGGATCGAATCCGACAGCACGCAATTCGGCGGCGAGCTCCGGCGGCCGCGGAAAAGCGCGCACGCTTTCCGACAGGTAACGGTAGGCGCTGTCTTCACCTTGCTTGAGGGCACCCGCGACAGCGGGCATGACTCGGGTCAAGTAAAAAGAGTAGGGCACGCGGAGCGGGCCACGCGGAGGCGGTGGCAGCTCGAGAACCACGAGACGTCCCCCGGGCCCCAGCGCGCGAAACATCTCCTTCAGCCCGGCTTCGCGAGCAACCAGATTGCGCAGACCGAAACCGATCGTTACCGCCGCCACGCTCCCGTCCGGGTAGGGTAGATTGCTGGCGTCGCCCAGGTCGAACTCGATGCCAGGTTCGAGCCGCCTTGCGATCTCGAGCATGCGTTCGGAGAAATCGATACCGATCACGCGCCCGCCCGGACGGACCATCGGAAGCAGTTCATGGGCGAGCTTTCCCGTGCCACAGCAGAGGTCGAGGGCGACGTCCCCCGGGCGGAGAGCGGTCATTCTGGCGGCCGCCCGGCGCCAGCCGGTATCCCTGTCGAGGCTGAAGAGGCGGTTGCGGCGATCGTATCCGTCCGCGATCTGATCGAACATCTGCCGGATCCGGTCGGCGCGGGCCTGCTGACTCATGCCTGGATTATGGTCAAGCCTGATCCCGATTGCAGGCCCGCTACTGCCTCAGGTACTTTGACGCTGTGGCTGATCTTTCATCCAGGGTTGGACTGGGACTCGCCGCCCGCGGCGAAGTCCGCGAGCTTGCACGTTGGGCGCAGCAAGCGGAGGAGATGGGCCTGGAGTCGGTCTGGGTGCATGACAGCTACTTCGAACGGGACCCCATCACCTATCTGAGCGCCATTGGTATGCAAACGCGCCGGATCGAACTCGGAGCGGGCGCCCTGAACCCCTACACCAGGCACCCGGTGGTGCTCGCCATGACCATGTCCGCGCTCGATGACCTGGCACCGCGCCGCTGCGCGCTCGCGCTCGGAAGCGGCCTGCCCCTGCGTCTCTCGCAGATGGCGATCCCATTCGATGACACGGTGGCTCGTGTTTCCGAAGCCATTGACCAGGTGCGGGCCCTGTGGCGAGGCGAGCGACTCAAGCTCAATGACCACGTTCCTCCGATTCAGCCGATGTTCCAGCCTACCCATCGGATCCCGATCTCGATCGCCGCCTACCGGACGCCCTTTCTCGATCTTTGTGGCGAGAAGGCCGATGGCTACCTCGCGCGGCCGGCCGAATCCCTCCCGGCCTTTCGCAAGATGCGCGACCGCGTCCTCGAGAGCGCGGCTAAAGCGGGTCGCCCGCCTGACGACATCGAGTTCCGCGGCTACCTCCTAGCGCTGATCGACAGCAGCCACCGGGAGGCGCTCAACCGCGCCAAGCGGGAGCCGTTCGTCATCTACATGATCTCGGTCCTGAGCGACATTTCGATGAAGCGGGCCGGCTTCGACCCGGAGCTCCGCACCCGCATCGCGGCCGCCTGGCGGGCGGAAGATTATCACCTAGCCGGTGGCCTTATCCCCGACGAGCTGCTCGACGCCTTCATCCTCTGTGGCACGGCTGCAGACATAGCCGCCCGAGCGGCGGCCTACCACGACGCCGGCATGACGGTGCCCCTGCTACAACCAATCCTGCAGGAGGAGGCGCAGGTGAACGCGCTGCTGCGGGCAGCGGTTGAGTACGGAACCAGGGGGGCGCCAAGCGCCGCCCCCGCGAGCGGCCGGCTGGAGACCGCGCGGGAGCGAACCTCGATCGGAGCGGTTCGACGCGCGCAGGGCATCTGGGAGCTTGTCCGGCCCTTCAGCTTCACCGCGTCCCTGCTGCCGGTCGCGGTGGGCGGAGCCGTCGCTCTCCAGCGCGGTCAGATGCGTTGGAGCCTGTTCATCGCGGCCCTGCTTGGCGGCTTGGGACTGCACATCGGCACCAATGTGATCAACGAGATCTACGACGTCCGCCAGGGGATCGACTCGATTACGTCGCCGAGGATGTCGATGGCCATCCTCAAGGGGCGGGTCAGCGAACGCGGCGCATTCGCGGTCGCCTGGAGCGGCTTTTTGCTCGCGCTCCTGATGGGCGTGTACCTGCTCGTCAACCGCGGCTGGCCGATCGCCGTCCTCGGTCTGATCGGCTTCATTGGCGGCTACTTCTACACCGCGCCCCCGTTTCAGTACAAGTATCGGGCGCTGGGCTTGCCCCTGGTATTCGTCCTGATGGGACCACTCATGGTGCTCGGCTCCTACTTCGCGGTGAGCGGCCGGTTCGATCCGGGTCTACTGGTCGTCGCCCTACCGGTTGGGCTCCTGGTCACCGCCATCCTGCACGGGAACGAGTGGCGGGATGTGGCGGAAGACACGCGGCACGGCTTCACGACGCTCTCCGCCCAGGTAGGCCGCGACGCCGCTCACTGGATCTACGTCATGCTGGTGCTGGGCGCTTATGTCGCTGTCGGCCTGGGGGTCATGCTCGGGGCGCTGCCGCGGCTGGCGCTACTCACCCTTCTCAGCCTTCCGCTGATGGCCTGGATCCTGCGGGCGGCCGAGCGCGGTGCCGAGGGGCACCTGAGAGCGATCGCGATGATCGACCTGATGACGGCGCGTCTGCACGCCGCCTTCGGGATGCTGCTGCTGGTCGGGCTGGTCGTGGGAACTCCAACCGGTTGAGGCGTTTGCTCTTCGGCCTGGGCCTGGCCGGCATCGTCTGGACCCGGGCCTTTCGCGGCCCGCGGAGCCGCTTCTGGCCCAGGATGACCCTGGGCGTCGGCGGGCTGGGATTGTATGCGCTTGCGAGCGACCCCAGGCTGCGCCAGGAACGAGTTCGGTCGGCGGACATCGTACGCGGCCTCGGCTCAGCCGCGGTCCTCTATGTGATCTTTCAGGCCGGCGACCGGCTGGCGCGTCGCATCATGCCCGCCGGAGGCGACGAGATTCGCGACATCTATACGCTCCGGGCGCAGGCTCCCAGGCCGGCAATCGCAGCGGCCCTGGCGCTCGCCATCGGACCGGGCGAGGAGCTTTTCTGGCGCGGGCTAGTGCAGCGTGGTTTGCAACCGCGCTTCGGCCGGGTTGGAGGCGCACTGGTGGCGTCCACGATATACGGCGGGATCCACCTGGTTTCGGAAAACTTGACCCTGACCGGCGCGGCCGCGACGGCGGGACTCTTCTGGGGACTGGTCTATGCCGCCGAACAGCGTATGGCGCCGCTGATCGTGAGCCACGTTGCCTGGGATGTCTGGATCTTTCTGATCGCGCCGACCGAATAGCTCAGGGCCGGGCCGGCTGCAACCAGCCCCGGCTGCGTTCCACCGCCTTTTTCCATCCACGCATCCCCCCGGCCCTGGCAGCCGGCGACGAAACCGGTCGAAAAATCTGCCCAACTTTTGCGTTCTTCCGCAAGCTGGAAAGACTCGACCAGAAGCCAACTGCCAGGCCGGCGGCGTAGGCGGCTCCGAGGGCGGTGGTCTCCGTCACCGCTGCCCGCACCACAGGAACGCCGAGGATGTCGGCCTGCAATTGCATCAGGAGATCATTGCCAACCGCGCCTCCGTCCACCTTCAGGCTGCGCAAGCGACTTCCGCTTTCCTTTTCCATGACCGCAACCACCTCCGCGGTCTGGTAGCAGATCGCTTCCAGGGTCGCCCGCACCAGGTGGGCGCGGGTTGCGTAGCGGGTCAATCCAACGATGGTCCCTCTAGCATCCATGTCCCAATGGGGCGCGAAGAGTCCGGAGAAGGCCGGCACGAAATAAACGCCGCCGCTATCCGGAACACTGGCGGCGACCGCCTCACTTTCCTGTGCGCTGCCGATCATCTGCAGGTTGTCACGCAGCCATTGGACGGCAGCCCCGGTCACCGCGATCGATCCCTCGAGTGCGTAACTACAACGGCCCGGCTGAAGACCATAAGCAACGGTCGTCAGCAGACCATGGCGTGAGCGCACGGGAGTCCGGCCGGTATTTACCAGAAGGAAGCTGCCGGTCCCATAAGTATTCTTGCCCTCACCCGTCCGAAAGCACGTCTGTCCGAAGAGCGCGGCCTGCTGGTCGCCAAGGTCGGCCGTCACTGGCACGCCGCCTAACGCATGGCCGTACCGCCGGCGATCGCTCGAGGGACGGATCGCCGGTAGCATCTCGGGTGGGATATCGAACAGTTTGAGCAGGCCGCGGTCCCATTGCAGGCTGCGCAGGTCCATCAGCATGGTTCGGGAGGCGTTGGTGCAGTCGGTGAGGTGCACTCCTCCATTGGGGCCGCCCGTCAGCCACCAGATGAGCCAGCTGTCTACGGTCCCGAAAAGCAGCCGGCCACGCTCGGCGGCGCGACGGGCGCCTTTTACGGTGTCGAGAATCCACTCGAGCTTGGGTGCGGAGAAGTAGGTGGCAACCACCAGGCCTGTCTTGCGCTGGATTCGTCCGGACAGGCCGCTTTGCTGTAACTGCTCGCATCGATCGCGGGTCCGCGTGTCCTGCCAGACGATGGCATTGGTGAGTGGCTCGCCGCTCTCACGGTCCCAGACGAGCGTCGTCTCCCGCTGGTTGGTGAGGCCGATTGCGGCCAGGTCCTCGACTTTGATGCCCGACTGCTCGAGGGCGCCATGCATGACCAACTTGGTGTTAGCCCAGATCTCGTTGGCATTGTGCTCGACGTACCCCGGCCGCGGATAGATCTGCTGATGCTCCTGGTACTGCGAGGCAACCACCGCGCCCTCTGGGTCGAAGACCATGAACCGGGTACCGGTGGTGCCCTGATCGACCGCTCCGACGTACTTTCCCGCCATCACGCGTTAGAATAGCCGCGATTTGAAGCTCGGTCGTGAACTGCTGGGCGCCGCCGACATCCAGCGGCGGGTGCGCGAGTTGGCGACGGAGGTCTCCCGCGACTACAAGTCGATCGATAAGCCTCTGATTCTGCTCTCGGTCCTCAAGGGCTCGGTCTGCTTCGCCACCGACCTGAGCCGTCACTTGACGGTACCGGTCAATTTCGACTACGTGGCGGTCAGCAGTTACGGACAGGCAACCGTCTCGTCCGGGCACGTTCAGCTGCTCAAAGACCTGAGCATGGACGTGGCCGACCGCGACGTTCTGATGATCGAGGACATCATCGACACCGGGCTCACCACCGCCTTCCTATTCGAGCATGTCCAGCGGCACAAGCCGACCTCGATCAAGCTCTGCGTCCTGCTCAACAAGGAAGAGCGCCGCGAAAAACCGGTGCCGATCACCTACAAGGGTTTCGACATCCCCAACGAGTTCGTGGTCGGCTACGGCCTCGACTTCGACGAGCTCTACAGGAACCTGCCGGCCGTCCACATCCTGGAGCCTTGAACCACCCACTCCTCTAAAAACGGTCGGACTGCGCCTGCGCAGGCCGACACGCGCCGCAGGCGAGCTTTAGCTTAGGGCGCGCACGAGCCCGTCCGAACCAGGGCAACCCGAGCCTGCCGCTCCTGCGGCGGCGAGGTGCCCGCGTGAGGACATCGGGGCGCGTGCATGCGCCCGTGTCAGTTTGCCGTCAGTACGGCAGGCGCGAACTGCTAACTAGTGGCTGCAGCCGCGGGCGGTGCCGGCATCGGCGCCGGTGTCGAACGAGCTGCCGCAGGAGCAACTGGAGACGGCGTTCGGATTGTGCACCGTGAAGCCGCCACCCATCAGGCTGTCGACGAAATCGATCTCGGCACCCTTGATGTACTGGGCGCTGACCGAATCGACGAAGAGGCGGACTCCACCGAACTCAGTGATGGCGTCGCCGTCCTCGGCATGGTCCTCGAAGCCCATCCCGTACGACATGCCGGAGCAGCCGCCCGGCTGGACGAAGACCCGCAGGCCCATCTCGGGGCGTCCCTGCTTGCCGAGGAGGTCGCGAAGCTGGGAGAGCGCCGAGTCGGTGATGCTGATCAGACTGGTGTCGTTTTCGATCATCTCTTGAGCCATGACCTGACCATTATAGGGCCGATGCCTGTAACGGATGCGTTACGGGAATTGCTGGCGCCGAAGCGGGCGGACCGCGTGGGTATGTCCGAAACGCCGCCAGCGTACCGCTACGAGGGCGTCCCTGGTGACCGCCAGCAGCTCGTCCGGAGGCAGGGCCTCCAGGACGCCTAGAGGCTCCGTGGCCCGCCGCCGGACCCTCCTCAGGGCAAGCACGAAGCGGCGCTCCCCCTCGTGGTCGAAGTAGGGGGGCTGGTCCGGGTCGCCGGCGCGCACCAGGCGGTCGAGCTGAGCCCAGGGCTGGTCCCAGTCGATCGGCGTCTGCCGGACGGGCGGCTCATAGCTTCCCTGCGTCGTGTCCGGGGCGATGCCTGCAGGCTTGCCGCGTGAGATCGCGAGCAGTGTCTCGTCCAGCGCCTCCAGCCCTTCAGCCACGAGCCGCTTACAGAGCGTGCCCGAGGTGTCCTGGCGCGTCACGGGCACACGCCGCTGTGCCAGGATCGGTCCGGCATCGATGCGCGGGACCGTCAGGTGGACGCTGATCCCAGCCTCCTTATCACCTGAGACGATCGTCCAGTAGATCGGTTCGGGCCCACGATGTCGCGGCAGGAGCGACGGGTGAATGTTTAGCCAGCCTCGGGCCGGAACGGAGAGGGCTTCAGGTGCCAGGATCTGGTCGAAACTGGCCATCACCACCACGTCAGGCTGGTAAGCTCGCAGGCCGCGAACGAACGCCTCCGCATTGGCGTTCGCGGTGACCTCAACCGGGCGCCCGATGTGGCCGGCGATTCGCGCGATGAGATCGGCTTTGGGGTGGGTTCGCTGCCAGCGGGTGCTGCAAACCGCCGCCACGATGTTGGCGCGGCGCTCAATCAGATGTAGAAAGAAGGCAGTGCCGTAGTCGGACGGAATTCCAAAGAAGACGATCCTTGGGCCATGGCTAGCCTCGCGCGCTCCCGCGTAGGGCCTGGCCGGGACCTCCTCATAGTCGATTGGGACCATGGAGAACTCCGATTTGTCCCAGACCATGCTCGACAGACGATCGAGCCAGGGATCACCGAGCGGGCCGGTGCGCGCCAGCGCCATCAGCGCAGGGCTCGGCGGATAACCGGGGGTGCTTCTCCCAGGTCGCCGTAGGCCCAGCCCAGCAGGTCCATCACGTGCACCACCGGGATGTCATGCCCGGCGCGCTGCAGGCCCATCGAAACCTGGA
>DASWQQ010000167.1:0-3285 GCA_036403615.1 Candidatus Dormiibacterota bacterium
TTCAACATCGCCCGAAGGTCCTCCAGGCAGCGGAGCTGATAGCTGAGCTGGGTCTTGCCCACCTGGCAGACCAGCGCCGGCGGGTCGGCGCTCTCATCGCGATACACCTGGAACTCAGACGAGCCGCTTGGAGTTTTCAGAGTCCAGGGATGTTCCTTCGTTCCGGCGTTTCGATCGACTGTTTTTGCCATTTCTCCTCCTCAGGTTTTTGCCAGGGCTGCCCGGTAGGCCGGCAGCACGCCGTTCCAGCCGTTTTGATTGGCCTCGCGCCAGGGGCCGCCCTTTACGCCGAGGCGCTCCCAGCCGCGATGCTCGATTTCGACCCGGGTCGAGGCATCGGGGAGCTTGTGGAAGAGGATTTCCACATCGGTGGCGTCGGAGCGGTCGGCACGGATGTGCCAGCGGTAGGCAAGCCGGCTCGGCGGTTCCCACACCGTGACCTCGCCCCACTCGAGTTCGTCGCCATCGCGCGTTCGTTCGAAGACCCTGCCTCCGACCCGGGGCTCGAAAACGATCTGAGATCCAGCCTTCCCGGATCCGGTGTGCTCCGGCGGCCACCAAGCCGACGCCTTCGCCGTCCAGGTGCTGAAGGCGTGTTCCGCGGGACAGCCAACCGTGAAGGAGAGGCGGAGCGGCTCGATCATCGCCGGCGCCCGCGTGCCGCCGTGTTCTCGGCGAAGATCCGAAACCTGGTGGCCGCGTCACCCCAGACCCGCGTCAGGTAGGACTGTACCGCCCTTACTCCGTCTTCCTGGAGCCGGTAGAGGCGCTGCGTGCCAACCGGCTCATCGACCACCAGGCCCGCCTGACTGAGCAGCCGGAGGTGGCGAGAGACCGCGGGCCGGCTGATCGGTAAAGAGTCCGCAATCTCCTGAACCGAGCGCGGTTTCTTTGCCAGCATCTCGACGATCGCCCGCCGATGCGGGTTGCCAAGCGCGTCGAACGGATCTCCAGCGGCTGCCCCGGCGCCCATTTCTTAATGGTAACAGCGGTGTTACCGTAACAAAAAGGCAACCGAGTTTGGTACCGTTCACAAAAGAAACTCCAGGAGGTAGGGATGAAATCTTATGAGGCGTCGTCGACGATCAACGCCAGCCCACAGAGCGTCTGGGCGGTTCTCACCAATGCAGAGGGGTACACGGGTTGGGATTCGGGTGTGGAGCGGGTGACCGGTCGAATCGCGCCGGGAGAGAAGATCACAGTGGTATCGAAGGCCAACCCTGGGCGCGCCTTCCCGGTCAAGGTGGCCGAGTTCGTGCCTGGCCAGCGGATGGTCTGGTCGGGAGGGATGCCGCTGGGACTCTTCAAGGGCGTTCGAACCTTCACGATCACGCCCTCCGCCAACGGGATTACGAAGTTCTCCATGCGTGAGGAATACACGGGCCCGCTGCTAACCATGATCTGGCGCTCGATGCCTGACCTTGGTCCATCGTTCCAGCAATTTGCGAACGGGCTGAAGGCGCGGGCCGAACAAAAGGGCTAGGCTCGAACGCTCCGGGCTCGGCTTTGCAGGAGCATGCCGACCACAGCGACCAGCGCTCCCAAAAGCAGGAACATGCTCAGCCAGAGGATCACTGATGCCCACGGGACAAGCGCGAGAGGCGCCCGGCCGCTGAACGTCTGATAGGCGCTCACGGCGAGAATGCCGGCGTAACCGAGTGTGCCGGCGGCGACGATCCGGACGCGCGTTGCTTCACTCGACCGCGCTAAACCAGCCAACCATGCCAGGCCGAGCAGGAGCTGGATGCCATGAAGCGCCACGCCGTGGGGAACCTTCATGATCCCGGCCGCCCCGAAGATGACGCCGTTGGGGCCGAAGACGCGCACGGTGTGGGGATCGAAACCGCTGATGGTGTTGACCTGGCTGTTACCCGCCCCGACGATCGCCCCTCCAAGAGCCTGGGCAATCAGCAGCATTGTCAGCCCGGCCCTGATCGCGAGGAGGGTGCTTGGCGGCCCCTCTGCCGAAACGAACGCCCAGACGGTCAGGATGACGAGCGCGGTTGCCGTGATGGCGACAAAGCCCGCCATCCCGACCGAGAAAACCAGGCTGTCGAAGAGGGTGCCGAAATTGAAGTGTGACGGCACGCCACGCCACCGCTGCATGTCGATCAGAAAAACCTCAGCCAGGCTGGAGCCGGCCAGGGCTACGGCCAGCAACCCACCGAGGCGGCGTTGCCCGGGCAAGTAGCTCATGATCCAGGCAACCGCCAGCAGTGTGACCCCGAAGGACAGTCCGAAGAGGGTTGGCTTGCGCCACGAGACCGGGCCGTCCCAGGAGGTCCCCGAAACGAGGAACACCACCAGATGGAAGGCCCCGCTGAGAACCAGGATCGCCCCGGCCCACACGAGCATGGTCTGCGGCCATCGACGTGCCGCCCAGCGGGACTTCAGGTCGGCGGCCATCGCCGTCACGCTTAGGCGGAGGCCGCTTCGCGTTTGCGGAGCTTGATCCGCATGTCCTCGGCGAGTACGCGTTTGCGCATCCGGATGCTCTTCGGTGTGACCTCGACCAGCTCGTCGTCCTCGATGAAGTCGAGACACTCCTCGAGTGACATCTGCCTCGGTGGCACCAGCTTGACGGTGGCGTCCTCGGTGGAGGCACGCATGTTGGTCTTCTGCTTCTGCTTGGTGGCGTTGACATCGATATCGCCGCCACGGCGGTTGAGGCCGATGATCATGCCTTCGTAAATCTGCGTCCCCGGGGCGATGAACGGCTGACCGCGTTCCTGGACTCCCTGGAGTCCGTAGGCCACCGCCATACCCGTCTGGCTGGCGGTCAGAACGCCGTTGCGCGTACGCGGCGGAAGGGTACGCCAGCGTTCCCAGCCCACCACGCGAGTCGACATCACGCCGGTGCCGCGGGTGAGCGTAAGAATCAGGCTGCGCAGGCCGATCAAGGAGCGCGTTGGGGCACGGTAGGTCAGGCGAGCTCCGCTCCCGGCGTCGGTCCTCATCGATTGCAGCTGCGCACCACGGGTGCCCAGCGCCTCGGTGATGGCGCCCACCGAGTCGGTGCCGCAGTCGATGATGCACTCTTCGATCGGCTCGTGCCGCTGACCGTCGATCTCTCGGGTGATAACGGCCGGGCGTGAGACCTCGAACTCGAAACCTTCGCGCCGCATCGTCTCGATCAGGATCGCCAGGTGTAGCTCACCGCGGCCGCTGACCTCGAAGATGTCCGCGGTCGGGCCGTCGGCCACTTTGAGCGCGACGTTGGTTTGCAGCTCGCGCGCCAGCCGCGCCCGCAGCTGCCTCGAGGTGCTGCTGGTGGTTGCCTCGCGG
>DASWQQ010000168.1:0-20961 GCA_036403615.1 Candidatus Dormiibacterota bacterium
GCGCCCTCCCAGCGCTGCATCCATTGTGAGATCGGCTCGCGCTCGATAGTCCGCGGATCTCGCCGGAGGCGTCCAAGGGTGAGGTGCGGCGCGTGAGCGCGATCATCCAAATCGATGCCGGCCGAGCGCAACGGTTTTGCGCTTGCCCGGTGGATCTCTGCCAACTCCGCTCGCCCGGAGCCGGATATTCCCGCCCAGATCACACGCGGCCGCCGTGGCGAAGGAAATGCACCCGCGCCGGAAACCAACAGCTCGAAGGCAGCGAAGGGCGCAATCGCCCGGGCAAGCTCCGCGCTGAGCTCAGGTACCCGGCTGCTCTCGACCGCTCCCATGAAGTGCAGCGTCAGGTGGATGGCTTCGATCCGGCTCTGATTGATAAGAGACGCCAGCGGGTCCAGCTCAGCCATCGACTTCGCCAGCGCGTTGCGCACCGAATCATTGAGGCTTGCGGCAAGAAACAGGCGCCAGCTTTTCTTCCCGACGTCGCTAGACGACATGATGCTCGGGCACGAAATGGCCCTCTGAGAAGCGGTTGGGGCTGAAACTGCTGAGGTCAACCGGCGGCCCGCCAGTGGTCATCCACTGCGCCAGCCAGTCGCCGATGACCGGGCCCATCATGAAACCGTGTCCGGAGAAGCCGGCTGCGACCCAGAGGCCGTCCTTAAGAGGGCCGACCAGTGGCTGCGAGTCCGGGGTGTTTTCGTAGAGACCCGCCCAGCCGTTCTTCACGCGCGTCTCGAGCAGCGGTGGCCAGCGCCTGGCCGCAAGCGGGATGATGCGTTCCAGCACCGACCAGTCCATCACTGCCTCGGCCGATTCGGGTTGTTCGGCGCCGCCCATGCCAAAGAGCAGCCCATCGCCCTCCGGGTGGAAATAGAAGGAGCTGTGAAAGTCGATCGTCATCGGGTTCGAGCGTCTCATCGCTGGATAGGCTTCCGTCGTGAAGACGTGGCGTCTCGAGGGCCTCACAGGTAGTGTCTGGCCGGCGAGCCGGCCCACTTCGGCGGTCCAGGGCCCGGCGCAGATCACCACCTGTTCCGCCTCGAAGCCCTCTTTCACGCTTTCGACTCCGCTAACCAGGCCGGCTCGTGTCGTCAAAGCGATCACCTCCGAGTTCTCCCGGATCAGCGCGCCCCGGCCGCGCGCAGCGGCCGCGTACCCCATGGTTACCTCGTTGGGACCGGCCAGCCCGTCACTGGGACAGAAGGTCGCGCCACGGAGGTCGTCCCAGCGCAGGCCGGGTACCAGGTCGGCCGCCTGCCGCGGCCCCAGTTCCACCACATCATCGAGTCCGAGCTGGCGCTGTAAGCGAACGGCATCGGCAAACTGATCGCGCTCTTCGATGGTCGTCAGGAGGAAGAGGTATCCAACTTGCCGAAAGTCTGCCGACCGGCCAACCTCGGCCTCGAACGCGGCCAGCCTGCGTTTCGCCTCCAGGCCGATCCGGATATTGACCTCGGTTGAGAACTGCGCCCGGACGCCGCCGGCGCAGGCCGCCGTCGCCCCCTGTCCGATCCTGCCCTGCTCCAGCACGACCACGCTGCGCCCAGCCCGGGCGAGGTAGAAGGCGAGGCTGCAGCCAACCACGCCCGCACCGACGATTACAACGTCAGCGCGGCGAGGCACCTAGCTCTTTTGGGAGACCCTGACCATGGCCATGAACTCGAAGATGAACTTGAGCGCCGCCAGGCTGGTCACTTCGCCGCTGTCCAGCGGGGGCGCAACCTCGTCGACGTCGAGCCCGGCAAGCCGCAGCCCCCGGAGCTCGTAAAGGAAGTCGAGCAGCTCCCGGGAGGTAAGCCCGCCGGCCGAGGGGATGCCGGTCCCGGGCGCATAGGCCGGGTCGAGGGAATCGATGTCGAGTGAAATGTGAAGCGCATCTGACCCGATCCGATTCTCGAGTTGGTTACGAAAGTCGCCGTCCCGCAGCCGGTGAGCATCCGCCGCCCCGATCAACGTGACTCCCATCCGCTTGACGTACTCGACCTCTTCCCAGTCGTAGTCCCGGCAACCGAGCAAGGTGACCTTGCGAGGATCGATCTCGCCCAGTTCTAGGCCGCGGCGCAACGCGCATCCGTTCGACCAGCGCGAGTGACGCGAGCTGTCATTCAGGTCAGGATGAGCGTCGATATAGAGGATGCTGAGCCGGCCGTTGTGACGACGCTGCTGGGCCACCAGGGTCGGGCTGACCGTCGTGTGATCGCCTCCAAGCACGATCGGCAGCGTGCCCGCGGGCGTCTTTTCGATCGCGGCGACCACCATCTCCAGGTTGACGCCCATGTCACCCGGCTCGAGGGTGACATCCCCCGCGTCATCTAACGTTACGTCGTCGAAGAGCTCGGCACGTTCGCTCACGGGAGCGAGCACGGCCGAGAGCCGGCGAAGATGGCCTGGGGCCTTGGCCTGGCCCGGGCGGTAGAGCGAGCCTGCCTCGGTCGGCACCCCGAGGATCCGAAAGTCCGCGTCTCGACCCGGCGCGGGCCCCTTCAGCCCGCCCCAGGGCCGGAGCCCGTCCGTGTTGAAAGGATGACCGCTCATGCGGCGAGGAAGGCGCTGATCGCCTCCACCTGGGCCGCGATCAGGGCCGGCGTCCAGCCGTGGCCCGCCGCCGGAATGACTCTGATCTCAGCCTGGGGCATCAGTGAGTCAAGGCCACGGATGGCACTCACATCGACGGTCTTGTCGTCCTCGGCGACAACCACCAGCGCCGGCCTGCGCCAGCCCTTAAGGAAGGCGCTGTAGTCCCGGGTGATCCCATCGCGAAGCCATTCCCGTGCCGCCTGTCCATCCGCGCGCCGCTGGTTGTCGAAGTTGACCCGGGCATCGAAGGGATCGACACCGGGGCCCTCCACCAGGAAACGCTTGTACAGGTCCGAGACCATGCGGTTGCGCCGTAGCCGGTCGACGCTGGCGAAGACGGGACCCCAGGTAAGCAGGGAGACCTGCCGCTTGAAGGCCGGGCGTAAGGTCGTCGGCGAGTAGATGGGCGTATGCAGCACCAGGCGGCTGATCCGCTCCGCGGCCCGCGAGGCGTACTCGAGCGCAACCGTGGCCCCAAGGCAGATGCCGCCGACGTCGTGACTTCCGATTTCGAGCCGATTCGCGAAGGCTTCGAGGAAGGATGCATGGGAAGCCACGCTGAATGGTGGATTTCCGGCCGGCGTCTCGCCGCAGCCGGGCAGATCTGGAATCAGGATCCGGCGGTGTCCCGCGAAAGCGGGCGCCCAGGAATGGAAATTTTCGAGCGACCCGATGAAACCGTGGCAGAGAAGGAGGGGGTGGCCCGTCCCCTGGTCGAGGTACCGAACCCTCCTCCCTCCTATCTGGATGAATCGGATCGTGTCGGGATGGATTTCGACCGGCTTACTCCCCGGTGTCGATCTGAGCTCGCTGCAGCCGGCCGCTGTAGTCGACATAGATCGTTTTCCACTCGGTGAACTCGTCGAGCGCCACGGTGCCTGCCTCCCGATGGCCGTTGCCGGTGTTCTTTACCCCGCCGAATGGCAACTGGATCTCAGCTCCAATCGTCGGTGCATTGACGTAGACGATCCCGGATTGCATCTCCTCCATGGCATGGAAGGCCTTGCGCAGGTCATTGGTGTAGATCGACATCGAGAGCCCGTATTGGGTCGAGTTGGCGACATCCAGGGCTTCTTCGAGGTTGCTTACCGGCATCACCAGCGTAGAGGGGCCGAAAATCTCTTCCTGGGCCATCCGCATCTCTTTTCGACCATCGGCGAAAATCGTCGGCCGGTAGAACCAGCCGTCCGAGCCGGCGAAGTCGCCGCCGTGAACGAGGCGCGCGTGGTCGCTTTTGCCGATGCCCGTGTACTCGTGCACTTTCCGCATCGCCGCCTCGTTGATCACCGGCCCCATGTCCGTGTCGGGAAGGAGGCCGTCACCCACCTTCATCTTTGCCGCCCGCTCCTGGAGGAGATCGGTGAAATCCCGCTCGACCTTCTTGTCGACTATCAGCCGGGAGGCTGCGGTGCAACGCTGTCCCGAGGTTCCGAATGCGGCCCAGAGCGCGCCGTCGACGGCGAGCGGCACGTCCGCGTCGTCGAGCACGACGATGCAGTTCTTGCCACCGAGCTCGAGGCCGAGTCGCTTGAGGTTTCGCCCGGCACTCTCGGCAATCTTGCGGCCCGCATCCGTCGAGCCGGTGAAAGAGATGGCCTGCACGCGGGGATCCTTGACGAGCGGATCGCCGACCTCGCTGCCGCTACCGGTGATCAAGTTCAGCACCCCGCCTGGGAGACCCGCTTCTTCGAGGATCTCGACGAGCCTGGTGGCGATGATGGGCGTGTCCGACGCCGGCTTGAATACGACCGCATTTCCGGCCATCACCGCCGGCAGGATCTTCCACGACGGGATCGCCATGGGGAAGTTCCAGGGGGTAATGCAGGCAACGATGCCGAGCGGCGCCCGAACCGTCATCGCCCACTTGTTGCGCAACTCCGAGGGGACAGTTTCGCCGTGGGGCATACGGCCCAGGGCAGCGGCGTACTTGGCCATATCGATCGCTTCCTGCACATCGCCGCGCGCCTCTTTCAGCACCTTGCCCATCTCCTGGGTCATCAGCCGGGCAAGTTCTTCCTTACGCTCCTCCAGCAACAGTCCGGCCTTCAGGACGATTTCGCCCCGGGCCGGCGCCGGGGTGCGCCGCCATCCAGGAAATGCCTTCTGCGCCGCTTCGATCGCGGCGTTCACATCGTCCGGGTTTGATGCCTGCATCACGCCGAGGACCTCCGCCTTGTGCGCCGGGTTCAACGACGTGAAGGTCCGCCCGCTCTTCGACTCCACCCAACGTCCGCCAATGTAGTTCTTGTAAGTCTTCGCCTCCGTACGCTGTCCCCGTTGTGACGTCATCGTCTGGCTCACGCTGCCACCTCCAAAAACGCTGCCTTCATAATCTCCCATCCTTCGTCGAGTTCCGCTTGCGAGATATTCAACGGCGGGATCAGCCGCAAGACATTGTCGTGCGGACCGCAACTGAGCAGCACCAGGCCTGAATCGAGGCAGACCTTTCGGATCTTCGTCATCAGATCCTTGTCCGGCGACCCGTCCTTCTTGACCAGCTCGACGCCGATCATCAGGCCGAGGCCTCGCACGTCACCGATCGCGGGCGTGCTGGCCTGCAGGCCACGAAAGCGAGCCAGCAGGTCGGCGCCCTTCGAAGTGGCCAGGGTCAAGATCTGCTCGCGGTCGAAGACATCCAGAGTCGCCACACCGGCGGCGCAGGAGACGGGATTGCCGCCGAAGGTCGAGCCGTGGGAGGCCGGCTCCCATTGGTCCATCAGCCGGCTGCTGGCGACCACGGCGCTCAGGGGTAGTCCAGAGGCGATGCTCTTGGCAAGGGTCATGATGTCGGGCACAACACCGGTGTGCTCGCAGGCAAACATCTTTCCAGTACGGCCGTACCCGCTCTGCACCTCGTCGGCGATCAGCAGGATGCCATGCGCGTCGCAGAGCTTCCTCAGTCGTGGCAGAAAGCCGGCGGGCGGCACGACGTAGCCGCCTTCGCCGAGCACCGGCTCGACGATGAACGCCGCGATGTTCTTTGGCGGCACCCGCGTGTCGAGCATTTCGTCGATGTAATCGAAAACGTATTTCAAAGTCGCCTCGTCTCCCGGCCCGGACGGGTTGCGGTAGGCGTACGGATAGGGCACGTGGTAGATGCCGGGCAGGAATGGCTCGTACCGCTCCCGGTAGTAGCTCTTCGAGGCAGTCAGGGAAAGGGCGCCGTAGGTTCGACCGTGAAAGGCACCCTGGAAGCCGACGATCGCAGACCGCCCTGTTACATAGCGAGCCAGCTTGATGGCACCTTCAACCGCCTCGGCGCCACTATTGGAGAAGAACACCTTGTCGAGCTTGCCGGGAGCCAGGGCCGCGATACGCTCTGCCAGCAGGATGTTGGGCTCGTGGTGGGCAACCACCGAAATGTGCACCAGCTTGTCAAGCTGGGCGTGGGCCGCCTTGATCACATCCGGATGGCCATGACCGAGATTGGTCACCGCGATGCCGCAGGCGAAGTCCAGATAGCGCTGGCCGTCAACCGTATAGAGGTATGAGCCTGAGGCACGTTCGATGACGAGCGGGGTGTAGCGATAGAGAACCTGGGAAAGATGGGCGCGTTCCCGCGCCAGCCAGTCCTCCTGGCTATCCCCTTGGTCGCGTTCCTTGACGAGTTTCATTGTGCCTCCTTGATCCGGCGTCGGAGCCTGGCCGATGGTACAGGTCGACGCCCGGCGGAGGCTGCCCATCGGTGGCGGCCCACCACGGGCAGAAGATTCCGGCGTGAATCATGGCCGCGCTAATACTAACCCGGTTGGGGAGCTACCCCTTGAGCCAGGGAAGGCGTGTCCCGTAGTTGAGGAGGACCGGTGCCAGGCGGGAGGTCATGATCGCCGGGCGCACCCCCAGGTAGACACGTAGCCAGGGGTGCTGCTGTTCCAGCAGATCAAGGGTGAGGCGGCCCGTGCCGGCGAAGGCGCGGTCCGCAGCCAGTTGGTCCTTCGAGGCCAGCGTGCTGAGAACGCCATCGCGCCCGACCGCGGCGACAAACTCATCGACCTGGACTGCCGTGATGTTCCGCCCGGGCCCGGACGCCAGCAGGGGGCGAACCGCAGCCTCGGTGTGGTTGGACGTGATGAGAACGACCGAGATCACGACCAGAGCGCTGAGCAGCTGTAAGCCGACCCCCAGCACCCGGTCGGCACGACTCAGCCGGCCGCGACCAATCCGGGCTGCGATCCGGGAGGCCAAAAGGTTGATAGCAAAGGCGAGAAGTATCGTCGAGACCACCACCAGCAGGTACGCCGGCACCTCCAGGTGGGGCAGCACTGCCTTGAGTACAGGCTCGTGAAACACAGCCACGATCACCACGGCCAGGGCAAAGGAAACTTCGGCGAAAACCGGTCTCAAGAACCCCTGCGTCCACCCGATGACGGCTGCGATCAACAGGATCGCCAGCAACGACAGGTCGAGACCGTTCAGCGGGAGGGGACCGCCTCGAGCTTGCTAACGGGGCGAGGCACGCGCTGGGCCAAAAGGAAACCGCCGAACATGACCAGCACGCCGAAGGCCTGACCGACGTAAAACAGTTCGTAGACGTGGAAGCGGGTAAGCGTAGCGGCACCAGCAACCAGGAAGGCTCCGAGGGCGATCAGAACGTTCGCCGTCAGCCTTGCCGATCCGGCTCCGCGTCGCCAGGCGGCGTAGGCAGACCAGAGGGCACCGCCAATCAAGACCAGGCTGCCCACGATGTTCATCAGGGCGGCGGTAAGTAGCGCGACGACATTGAAGAGGCCGTGCTCGAGGCGGATGGTGTCCACCGAGGGCACCTCGTGAGTCAGCAGGAGGTTCGGCTGCAAGCCGGCGCCGATGACGCCGGCAAGTCCGATGCCGGCGAGCGCGACCACAACCAGCAGGGCCGCTCGGCCAAAGCGCGGCGCCAGCAGGAAAACGGTTCCCAGCGCCAGAACGCCGACCACCGTAATACCGCCGAAGTAGTAGTAGAGGCGATAGAGTTCCTGGTTCCAGCCGAGGGCGGCGCCGAGAACCTCGGTAAGAGCTGCCACGGCGTAAAGCGCGAGGGCGCAGGACCAGGCTGCCAGGTAAGCCCGAGGCTTCTGCCGGTACTGGACCGCCAGGGTAGCCGCGAAGGCCGCACTGATAACAGTTGCGGCCAGGGGATAGAAGACCACGCCATGTACAGTTTATCCGCTACGAACCTGCCGCTTGACGCCATGTCCGGTATTGACGTTAAATAGCCGCAACCACGGTATATAGGAGCCTAGCCCCCGTTTGAGCAGAGTCATCGCAGTTGCCAACCAGAAAGGCGGGGTTGGTAAGACGACGACCGCGGTGAATCTTGGATGCGCACTCGCTGAGCTCGGGAAGCGCGTCCTCTGCATCGACCTCGATCCTCAGGGCCATCTCACGATCAACATGGGCTTCAAGCAGCCCGACCAGATTGAGCTGACGCTTTACCACCTCCTGCTGGACCCGCAGGTAACGCTCGGACACGTGGTCAAGCACAGCAACCTGGGCGTCGACTTCATTCCCGCCAATATCGAGCTGTCGGGCGCCGAGATCCAGCTTGTCTCCGAGATGGGGCGTGAAACCTTCTTAAAGGAGAAGCTCGCTCCCGGGCAGGATGAGTACGACTTCATGGTGATCGACTGCCCGCCGTCGCTGGGGCTGCTCTGCGTCAACGCGCTGGTAGCCGCCGACGAGGTGATCATCCCGCTGCAGTGTGAGTACTTCGGCATGAAGGGGATGCAGCTGCTGCAGAACACGATCGAGCGGGTTCGAGGCAAGCTGAACCCCAAGCTGAGGATCAGCGGCATCCTGGCGACGATCCACAAATCGCGAACGCTGCACTCACAGGAGGTCCTCGAACTGGTTCGTGAGCGCTACGGCGACGTTGTCTTCGACGTCGTGATCAAGGACAGCATCCGCTTTGCGGAAACGCCGCTCGCCGGCATGTCGATCCTGCAGTACGCGGGCAGTTCTGAGGGGGCGAACGCCTACCGGGCCCTGGCCAAGGCGGTCGTCAAGCGGGCTCCGGCCCCCGACTTGGAGGTGAAGCAGCCCGTTGCCACTCGTGTTTAAGCGCGTGAGTCTGACCGGATCGGCCGAACTCTTTCGGGACACCTCGAGGGCCCCGGAGATCCTGGCCGAGACCGACCCGGAACCTGGTCCGGCACCGATCCACCAGCTCCCGGTGGCTGCGCCGGAGCCAACCCCTACCTACGCTTACAACCTGACCGAGGTCGAGGTTCGAGAGTTGATCGATGCGGTTCAGAAGATCAAGTACCCCCACACCGTCAAGAGTGCCGCCAAGCTCAGCATGGAAGAGTTCGAGCGCCTCGAGGCGCTGCGACAGCTCTTACTCGACGGCCTCCGCTAAGGCCGCGTCGGCTCGCTGAGACCCCGCGACATCCCAGCGTCGGGCCACCTGCTGGGCCCGGTAGAGGTTGCCGTAGAGTCCGGGCACATCGACGAGCTCGTCATGACGGCCTCGCTGAACCACCCGACCTCGATCGAGCACGACGATCTCGCTCGCCTGCCTGATGGTGGACAGCCGGTGGGCGATCACCAGCACTGTACGGTCGGCAACGAGCCGGGCGAGCGCTGCCTGGATCAGGTGCTCGGCCTCGGGATCGACCGAGGAGGTCGCCTCGTCGAGGATCAGTATCGGTGCGTCGCGGAGCAGGGCCCGGGCGATCGAGATCCGCTGCTTCTGGCCACCCGATAGCCGCACGCCGCGTTCGCCGATGACCGTCTCGTATCCGTCGGGCAGCTCCTTGATGAAGTCATGCGCATAGGCCGCCCGCGCGGCGGCCTCAACCTGGCCGTCGCTGGCATCGGGATCGCTGATCTTGATGTTCGCGGCCACGCTGTCGTTGAAGAGGAAGACGTCCTGCAAAACCAGGCCGACACTCCGGTGCACATACTCGAGAGGAAGTTGGCGGAGGTCGATGCCCCCGAGACGCACAGCCCCTTCCTGTGGATCCCAGAAGCGCGCGATCAGGTTCGCGACGGTGGTTTTGCCCGCTCCGCTCGGGCCAACCAGTGCCAGGACCTGTCCCTCACGGAGCTCGATCGACACGGTGTGCAGCACGGGTCGGCCCGGCTCGTAGGCGAAGGTTACGGTGTCCAGCTGGATATCGTGGGCCGGACTTGCCGGAACCGTGGCGCCCGCGGCTTCGGCCACCTCGATTGGTGTCGCCAAAACCTCATAGATCCGTTCGGTCGCCGCCTGCGCCGTGCGAAGGCCTTCGAGCTGGCGGTTGAGGTCGGTGATCGGGCGGTAGAGGTAGGTGGTCAGGAACACGAATAGCACCAGGTTTGGTGCGCTCAGCCGTCCCGACAACACCATGAGCCCGCCCACGAGGAGGACCAGGGCGACGGGTACGGCCGCCAGCCATTCGACGCCCGAAAAAAACCAGGTATGCAGCAGGTTGGCCCTCGTCTCCGCCTGCGCCAGGCGCTGGCTGCGATCCTCGATCGCCCGACGGGCGTGAGCGGCGGCTGCGAAGGCCTTCAGTACGCCGACGCCCTGGATGTGGTCAACGATGAGCCCGTTGAGCCGGCCGAGTTCGTCCCGTGATCGCTTGAAGGCCGCATTCGCGGCCTCGCGAAACAGGGTGAGGATGGCGAGGATGAGAAGGAGCGGCGCCAGCGCGATCAGGCCGAGGCGCCAGTTGACGGCCAGCATCAGGATGCCGATAAAGACCGGTACCAGTGAGGCACTGATCAGCTGGATCCCCGCATGAGCCGTGAAGAACTCGATCGTCTCGACGTCACCGATGATCTTGGCCGCCATCGCGCCCGATTGCTGCTTCGTATGGAAACCCATTGAGAGGCGCTGCATTTGCTCATAGCAGCGCATCCGAACGTCGTGCAGGATCTTGAAAGCGGCGTTGTGGCCGAAGGCTCCTTCGAAGTAGCGGGCGACAGCGATCGCGGCGGTCGCCGCCACCATGGCGAGGCCAAGCCAGATCACGGTTGCGCTGGATGCCCCCGGGCCCCCAAGGGTTACGAGCACCTGCCGGATGATGAGGGCGGGAACGACGCTCAGCCCGGTGGCAACGATCGAGCCGACGATTGCGATAAGCAGCAGACCGCGGTGTCCGCGCGTAATGGCCAACATCCTGGAGAGAAAAATCATCGAAGCAGAATTCTACGAAGCCGTGTGCACCAGCTCGACGAGGCGCTGTAGACTTTCGACCGAAGTGCTCGGCTGTACGCCATGGCCCAGGTTGAAGATATGGCCGGGCCGGCTCCCGGCCTGAGCGAGAATAGCGCGAGCCTTCTCCTCCACCACCGCCCAGGGTGCGAGCATCGCGGCCGGGTCGAGGTTGCCCTGGACCCCGCGGTCGTAACCGATTCGGTTCCAGGCCTCATCGAGCTCGACCCGCCAGTCAAGACCGATCACATCGCCGCCCGCATCGCGCATGTCAGGGAGCAGCGCCGCGGTGCCCGTCCCGAAGTGGATGGTCGGCGTTCCGGTTGCCCGCAGGCCGTCGAAGATCGAGGCCACGTAAGGCTGAACGCACTTCCGGTAATCGGCCGGTGAGAGCGCCCCCACCCAGCTGTCGAAGAGTTGCACCAGCTGGGCGCCGGCCTCGATCTGGGCCCGCAGGTACTCGAGGACGAGGCGGCTCAGCCGGGTCATCAGCGCATCCCACAGTCGTGGTTCGCCGAGCATGATTGCCTTCGTCGTAAGGAACTCCCGCGATGGCTTGCCTTCGATCAGGTATCCGGCAAGCGTGAAGGGCGCTCCGGCAAAGCCGATCACGGCGACGTTTGGATCGAGCGCGCGCCTGAGCAGGCGGATGGTTTCGAGCACGAACGGAACCGACTCGGCCACAGGCACGGACAGCAGGCGATCGACCGCGGCCTGGCTTCGAATCGGCTCATCGATAACCGGCCCGACGTTTTCCACCAGCTGAAGGCTGACGCCGAGGGAGAAGGCAACTGGCAGCATGATGTCGGCAAAGAGCACGGCGCCGTCCACCCCCAGCCGCTTGACCGGTTGCAGCGTTACCTCGGCACAGAGCGCAGGGTCCTGGCAGATGGTGAAGAGGTCCGCCGACTGGCGAATCTTTCGGTATTCGGGGAGCGACCTGCCTGCCTGGCGCATGAACCAGACGGGCCGCCGCTCAACCGCCTGGCGGCGGGCGGCACGGACCAGGAGTGCCTCGGCCGCTCCGGCAAGCTGGCCACTGGCCAGCTCAAGAGATTCCGCGCCGGGCGTCATCCGCCCGTGATCAGGCTTATCTGCCTGGCATGGCCGGCTTCAGCCGTCGTGTCCGCCAGCCCGAGCGCCAGATCCAGCGCCGCAACCGGAGCCATCCTGACGCAGGTAAAGATGGGCGTCTCCCGCTCGGTGTAACGGCTCGCCTGCGACTCGCGCAGCTCCATCACCAGGTCAAGGAAGACACCGGGCTCATCGCACTGGAAGGCGACCATGAACTCCTGGTCGTCGAGACCAAAGGAGTAACCGGTGTTGATCTTGACCTGCGGGTAACGATGCCCGATCGCGAAGTGCTCGACCATCATCGTTTTGCGAGTCTCATAGGGAAGCCGGTACCAGGCCCGTTTCTTGACCATCGGATAGACGAAGAGATAGCGGTCGCCGCCCGGCTTCAGTCGCGTGCGAGCGCCCTCCTGATCCGGATGCCGGTGGCGCCCAAGGTAGGGTGAAGGTTTCGTCATCGCCAGGAAGGAGTGGGCAACCTGCAGCCGCGGCCCGAGGCGGGTTGAGCGCCAGCGCGACTCGGCTGCCTGGATCTCGTCGACCGTACTGGCCGCGTGCCAGATCAGCAGATCGCAATCGGCACGCAGGCCGACCGTGCTATAGGTGAGCAGCGTCCCTTCGCGACCCTGCTCCTCCAGTATCGCGGCAAGCTCGGCGGCGGCGGCTGCGCGATCGGGCTCGCCCCACTGGAAGGCGTCCGGAACCACCTTGAGAAAGGTGTACTTGATCACCTGTCTTGCCTCCGCCATCAGGACAAGGGTAACAACCGCAACCTGGGCCACGCCCAAATTAATCTAGCTTGGTGGCGCGACTCGCGATCCAGAAGGTGCACGTCGGGGAAAAGGACACCAACTGTTACGTGGTGGCCTGTGTCGATACCAACGAAGCTGTGGTTATCGACCCCGGCGACGACGCTGCCAAGATCACCGGGCAGCTGGCAAAAAAGACGGTGCGCTGGATCTGCTTCACGCACGCACATCCCGGACATACCGGCGCCAAGGAGGCGGTCAAGACGGCCACCGGGGCTCCCACCGCGATGCACCTGGCGGACGCCACCGCCCACCTCAAATCGGCCGATCGCTACCTCGTCAGTTCCGACCGTCTCCCCTTCGGCCGCTTCGAACTCGAGGTCCTGCTGACTCCAGGCCATTCACCCGGCGGGCTCTCCTTCAAGGTGGGTAACCACCTCTTTACCGGCGACACCTTGATGGCGGGAAAGATCGGGCGGATAGATCTTCCCGGCGCCAATCCCCAGCAGATGCTGCTCAGCCTGCACGGCCAGCTGCTTACGCTGCCTGACAACACGGTCGTCTATCCCGGTCACGGCCCTAACACGACGATTGGCGCAGAACGGGTGGGCAACCCGTTCCTTCGGATCAGGTAGGGAGCGGCTAGGAATCGGACGACGCTTTCTTCTTGTCTCCGTAAAGCTGCTCGATTTCAGTGCGGTATTTCTCGGCGATCCGTTTCCGCTTGACCTTCATGGTCGGCGTGAGCTCATCGCCGACCACGAAGTCGCCATCGAGGATCGCCCATTTCTTGATCTGCTCGGGGTGCGACAGCCCACGGTTGACCTGGGCAATCGCCTCGTCCACCAGGCGGGTCACGCCGGCGTCATCCTTTCCCCGCTTCCCTTCCGCGGAGTCGGGATCCAGGGTGATCAGCGCCGCCACGAAGGGACGACCGTCACCGAGGATGACCGCCTGGCCGATTCCCGGTTTGCCGCGCAGGGTGTTCTCCATTGCCGCAGGGGCGACATATTTTCCGCCTGATGTCTTGAACAGATCTTTCTTTCGGTCGGTGATTTTGAGGAACCCATCCGCATCCAGCTCGCCGATGTCGCCGCTGCGCAACCAGCCATCGGCGAGCGCCTCTTTGGTTGCCTTGTCATCTTTGAGGTAGCCCTGGAAAACGTTGTTTCCCTTGATCAGTACCTCGCCATCGGAGGCGATCTTGATTTCGACGCCGGGCATGGCCCGCCCGACGGTCCCGAAGCGCGCGGAACCGGGGCGGTTGAGGGTGGCCGGCGCAGTGGTTTCCGTCAGGCCGTAGCCTTCCAGGATCTCGATCCCGATGCCATAGAAGAAACGGAGCATGTCAGGCGAGACCGGGGCCGAGCCGCTGACGCAGATCTTGACCTGATCAAGTCCGATTCCCGCGCGGATTTTGCTGAAGACCATCCGGTCGGCGAGACGCCACTGGGCTTGAACCCACGGTGAGGGTTGGCGGCCGCGCTCGTAGGCCGCGGTCCGTCGAGCGCCGAGCAGCAGCGCCCAGTCCCTGATCAACCGTTTTGTTCCGGTCACCTTGTCCATCCGGCTGCGGATTCCGTCGTAAATCTTTTCCCAGAGCCTCGGAACCGAGGTGAAGTAAGTGGGATGCACTTCCCGAACGAGCGTCATCACCTGGTCGACGCTCGGGCAGAAATAGACCTCGCAACCGGTGCACAGCTGGCGAAGATGACTGACAACACGCTCGAGCACGTGCGCCAGCGGCAGGTAAGAGAGCGTCCGGTCGCTCGCTTCACCAGGGAGACACTTCATGGTCGTGTCCGCTGTCCAGGTGAGATTTCGGTGGGTCAGAATCGCGGCCTTGGGCGTTCCGGTCGTGCCGGAAGTGTAGATCAGGCTCGCCATGTCTTCCGGCTTGACGGACTGCCAGCGACTCGTCAGCAGTCCGGGCCGGCCCCGACCGAACTCATCACCGCGTTTCAGGGCCTCCTCCCAGCTGATCACCCAACCTTCGATCTCCGGAGTCTCACCTTCGATCAGGATCACGCGCTGCACATCAGGGAGCTCACCGCGCATGGCCGCCACCTGGTCGAATAGCTTGCGTTCCTCGACGATAAGTACCTTCGCAGCCGAATGCTGGAGCAGGTACTTCACCTGGTCCGGCGCCAGCGTCGAGTAGACGGCCACGGTCACGGCACCGGTATGCACGATGCCCAGGTCGGCAATCTGCCACTGTGGCCGGTTCCCGGACCAGACGGCGACCCTGTCTTGTGGCTGGACGCCTTCCGCCATCAGGGCGTTGGCCAACCGGGCGACGGCACGAGCGTACTCCGTCCAGCTAATGGGAACCCAGCGCTGACCGGCTTTGAAGAAGAGCGCCGGCGCGTCTGCCCTTCGCTGCGCGGTCTGCTGGAAGAGGGCGGGAACCGTTTCCGGTAGCGCCGGGGCACGCCCCGAGTCGGGCTCGTGACTGCTCACGGCCGATTGCATCCCGCCACTATAGGAGAACTTTTGAAAGCCCATAGGCCGGGGCGAATCCCAGACGTATTCTTATGCGGTGGTCGTTGGCACCTGCGAGCTCGACTTCCATCTTCCAGACAACCACAGTTTGAAGGGGAAACGGCAGGTGAGCCGCTCGATCGTCCAGAGAATCCGCAACCGGTTCAATGTCTCGGTAGCCGAGGTGGCAGAGCTTGACCATTGGCACCTACTTTCACTGGGAGTGACCTGCGCGACGAATGATCGCCGGCACGCAAACGAGATTTTGAGCAAGATCGTCCACTTTGCCGAAGATCAAACCGATGGAGCCGTATTGCATCAGAGCCGGATCGAGGTCATCACTACGTGACGCCCGCCGTCCGCACCACCGCGGATGATCTGGGAACAGTTGAGGATGGTCCACTCGCCGCCATCCTGGCGGCACTTGCCCGGGACGACCCCAACGGCGTCGTCGCGGCGCTGGACGGCCAGCTCCACCATGGGCGGCCCGGAAGTCCGGCATCCCTGCGCCAGCAGGTAGGGGAACGGCTCGCCACCGCGCTGGCCGCCCAGACCGGGCGCATCAGTCGCTGGATCGATCTCCTCGCCTCCTCTCCCTCACCGACCGGGCGCCAGGTCGCCTGCCTGCTGCTTGCCAGCCGTTACGAGGATGACCCTGAGGGTGTGCTTCGCGCCGCGGAGACACTGGCGGATGATCCCCACTGGGAGGTTCGCGAGGCGGCGGGAGGTCTTCTCGGAACCCTACTGGACCGCGACTTCGACCGGATCCGCGATCGCCTCGAAGTGTTGCGCTCGGCGAGGTCGGAGAACCTTCGTCGCGCGGTTGTGCTCGCCGCCAAGTATGCCGCCCGCAGGGACAAGCCGGAACGGGTGGGCCAGCTGCTCAGCATGCTGGAGCCGTTGCTGCGCGATCCTGAGCCGTACGTCCGCCGAAACCTTGGGCCGTTCGCCATCGGCGACGCGTTGCTTCGCGTAGATCCAAAACAGACACTCAAATGCCTGCGTGAGTGGTCGAAGGACCGCGATACCATGGTCCGCTGGAACGTCGCCATGGCCTTCTCGAGCGCGATCGGCTCCTTCCACTGGCCGGCCGCGCGGGTCATCCTCGAAAGACTTGCGAGGGGGCCCGAACCGATCGTCCGCAACGCCGTGGCGAAGGCGATGCGGCGATGCCGTCAGCGCTACACCGACGAAGTCGAAGAGACGAGGCTGCGCTGGCTCAAGGATAGGGATCGCGCCGCCACCGCCCAGCTGGTGGGCCCGCTCCGCAAGCGCTGAGCGCGCCCCGACCCATACGATGGCTCACGTGAACGTGAGCCAAACTGGCAGCCCGGCACCCTCATCGTTGATCGAACAGTTCCAGGCGCGCCTGCCCTGGCCACTCGACCCTTTCCAGGTCGAGGCGATCGAGAAGCTGGAGGCGCACAGCGGCGTTCTCGTG
This sequence comes from Candidatus Dormiibacterota bacterium, assembly GCA_036403615.1. Lineage (GTDB taxonomy): Bacteria > Chloroflexota > Dormibacteria > CF-121 > CF-121 > JALYYC01. The sequence continues at coordinate 16,442 of DASWQQ010000168.1, forward strand.
TCCGCCCCAACCAGTTCCGGTAAAACCGTGATCGCCGACTACGCGATCTTCCGCGCACTTGGAACGGATACCCGAGCCATCTACACCACTCCACTGAAGGCGCTCTCGAACCAGAAGTTTCGTGACTACGTCCGCCGCCACGGGGAGCAGTACGTCGGACTTGTGACCGGCGAGAACACGATCAATCCAGGAGCGCCGGTGGTAGTGATGACCACCGAGATCCTGCGCAACCTTATCTACGAGGAGCCTGGGCGGCTGGAACGGGTGAATTACGTGATCCTCGACGAAGTCCACTACATCGATGACTTCCCCCGCGGCGCCGTGTGGGAGGAGATCATCATCCAGGCTCCGGCCCACATCAAGTTCATCGGACTCTCAGCGACGATCAGCAACTACAAAGAAATAGCGGACTGGATGAGCTTGCAACGCGGCGACGTCGCCACGGTCAGCGTCCGCAAACGGCCGGTTGAACTGCGACTCTGGCTTGCCATGCGCAACGAATTCTTTCCCCTCCTCGATGAGAGTGGTGCGATCCCGCGCGAGACCCGGCTGCGTGCGCAGAATGAGACCTCGACCGACTTTCGCCTCTCACAGTTGCGCCGCGCGCCGGAAAATGATCTCCTCCCGGTGGTCGAACGCCTTCGCCGGCGGGAGTTCCTGCCCGCCATCTATTTCATCTTTTCGCGCCGCGGGTGCCGCGAGGCACTGGGGCGCTGCGCCGCCCACGGCCTCGACCTGACGACCGATGATGAGAAGGCCCTCATCGACCGCGTCGTGAGCCGCCGCCTTGAACAGGTCCGCGAGCGCGAAGAAGCTGAGCTTTACCTCACCATGCTCGACACGCAAACGCTCCGGCGGGGAATCGCAATGCACCATGCGGGACTCCTCCCCTACCTGAAGGAGATCGTCGAAGATCTCTTCGCCCAGGGATTGATCAAAGTCGTCTTCGCCACCGAAACACTCTCGCTCGGCATTCACATGCCGGCGCGCGCCGTCGTCGTCTCGTCCTTCACCAAGTTCGACGGCCAGAATTTCGCCCCGCTGACCTCAGGCGAGCTGACCCAGTTGATGGGCCGCGCCGGCCGGCGCGGAATCGATCCGATCGGCCACGGCATCATCCTCAAAGAACCCGATATCGACGTAGGCACGATTTACGAAGCGGCCACCGGACAGGAAATGACGGTCGAAAGCAAGTTCGCGCCAACCTACAACATGGCGCTCAATCTGCTTCGCTACCACCAGCCGGATGAGGTCGATCTGCTCATGGAGCGCTCCTTCGGCCAGTATCAGAAGGGGCTCGCACGCCGGGACCTGGAGGACCGGCTGGCGAACTTGCGCCGTCGTGTGGCAGACGTCCAGACGACCCGCTTTCAGCTTGAGGGCGATCCCTGCTGTACCAACGAGACATTCGCCACCTTCAGCCGGGGAAACGACGAGATCGCCGCCCTCCGCGTGCGCATGCGCCGGCTGAAACGGGACCACTGGCACAAGGGCCGAGGCCGGGGCAGGAGTCACGGCCGGGCGGCCCGGGATCCGGCCGGGCGGACGCTCGCCGAACTCAAGACTGAGGTCGCCGGCTGGCAGGAGCGGCTCGCCCAGTTGCCCTGCCGCCGATGCCCATTCCTCGCCGAGCACCAGGCCCACTTCAACGAGGTCCGGGACCTGAAGGCGCGGCTCACGGCTTCCACCAGCGACGCGGAGAAGAGTCAGGGCGAGTACCGCCGGAGGATGGCCGCGCTGCGCGGCATCCTCGGCGAGCTCGGCTTCCTCAAGGACTCCGTCCCGACGGACAAAGGGCTGCTGGCCTCCCGCATCTACGGTGAGAACAGCCTGATCATCACCGAAGCGATCGCCGACGGTTGGCTCGAGGAGCTGACTCCCGCGGAGTTCGCAGCCGCCGTGGTCATGGTCACGGCGGAGGACCGCAACCGCGACCGCCCCCAGGCGCGGCGGCGTCTCCCGACCAGCGCCGTGGCGCTGGCGCAGAAACGGCTACGGGTCATCTACTACCGTTTCTCCGCCCGGGAGCGGGACCGCGGCGAGGACAACTTCCGCCCGTTATCGTCGGACTACGTAAATTTCGTTTACGACTGGTGCAGTGGCGAACCCCTCGCAAGCCTCGAGGCACCGGCCGGCGTCGAGCTGGGTGACGCGGTTAAAGCGGTCAAAGGTCTGTACAGCGCCCTGCGTCAGATCGAGTGGGCGGTTGTGGAGCGGCCGCCGCTGCGCCACCTCGTGATCAAGGCGCGCCAGGCATTGGAGCGGGAGTTGATCTTGAGGGTCTAGTCCCGGCCCTCCTCCTGGGCCAGCTTCTCGGAGATGCGGAAAACCCGCTCGGGAAGGTCGGCGACGTCGTAGAAACGAAGCGGCTTTTTCAAGCGCTTGGCAATCCCCACCTGCACCTTCACCCCGAGGCTCATGGTGCCGAACACCCAGACCTCATCGCAGCGGGAGAGCAGGTTGTTGATCGCTTCTCGGACCAGCTGCTTGGGAACCGTGTGCAGCAGGTAGTAGTCGAAGAGCATGAAGGGATTGATCGGTACATAGCCCTCGTCAAGCACCACCTTGGAGACGTGCATCCGCCAGTAGAAATTCCGGTTTGACATGGCGATGTAGATCAGCTTCTTGGGGTGGCGCAGCGTCTGCTCGAGCTGCTCGAGGGGGCTCGCCTCCGGGACCGGCGCGAAGATGGAGGCGAGAATGTCGTCTGCCGATTTGCCCCCGGCTGGAAAATCCTCCTGCGGCCGCATGGGAGCCGGCGGGGCTTCTTCGGGCTCGACCGCGTCCCGTTCGGGGTGGCGCCGCATTGGTCGGAATCTTATGCGCCAGCCACAGCAGCGTCAAGGTAGGGACGGACGATTGGCCGAAGGCGCCGCAGAGCACGCTCCAGCAGCGCGACATTGTCTGCCTCGTTGAGCCAGCGGCTGGCGCCGGAGGGATGGGGCAGCGGCACCAGCAGCGGGCGGGCGCCACCGCCGGCGCCTACCCGCCTCCCGGAGCTGTCGAAGAAGTAGCCGACCAGCTCGCTGAGGGGGCGTCCGGGAAGGAAGCGTTCGTGCGCCAGCCCGCCCACGAGCAGGACGACGTCCGGGTCGATCAGGACGAGCTGCCGGTCCAGGTGAGGCCGGCACAAATCCACCTCAGCACGGCTGGGCCGCCGATCGCCGCCGCCCGAGCCTTTGCCCGGGAAACACTTCGTGATCGAGGTCATGTATATCTGGCGGCGCACCTGCTCCTCGGAAGCAAATCCGGCCTGCATCAGCCAGCGCACCAGGACCTTGCCGGAGCGACCCTGGAAGGGAAGCCGCCGAACCTCCTCGACGATTCCGGGGGCCTGTCCGATCAGCATCAGGCGGTTGTCCGGGTAGCCGCTCAAGACGGGAGCGGCGTGCGGCAAAAAGCCTGCCTCGACGCATCGGCTGCACCCCCGGATCTGGCGGTGGAGCCTCGCTAGGGCGGCGGTGGATGCTGGCACGAAGCCAAGGTTAGACCGGGCAGTCAGGCACGGACCGGATGATCCGGCGCTTGAACTCGGCGAGATAACGGCAATGGGAAACTAAACTCCGGTGGTCATCCCCGAAACGCGCTACGCCAGGGCCTCAGATGGGGTCTCGATCGCGTACCAGGTGCTCGGTGACGGGCCTCGCGACCTCGTCTGGGTGCCGGGTTGGATCTCCCATGTGGAGGCCGCCTGGGATGAGCCCACCATGGCCCGCTTCTTTACGCGGCTCGCCTCCTTCTCGCGGCTGATCCTTTTTGATAAGCGGGGTACCGGTTTATCCGATCGAGTCAGTGAGGACCGGCTGCCAACCCTCGAACAGAGAATGGACGATGTCCGTTCCGTCTGTGACGCAGCGGGCTCGGAGCGGGCCGCGCTCTTCGGCGTTTCTGAGGGAGCGCCGATGTGCCTGCTCTTCGCGGCCACCTATCCAGTGCGCACGACGAGTGTCGTCCTCTTCGGCGGCTACGCGCGCCGTCAACAAACATCTGGCTATCCCTGGGGCGCCTCGGCAGCAGAGCACGCAACCTTCTTGACTGAGATCGAGCGGGAATGGGGCGGCCCGGTCGGGCTGGCTGCCAGGGCTCCGAGCAAGCTCAGCGATGCCCGTTTCCGCGAGAACTGGGCACGCTACCTGCGTATGGGCGCAAGTCCCAGCGCCGTCCTGGCCCTGACCCAAATGAATGCCGAGATTGACGTGCGACCGATCCTGAAAACCGTCCGCGTTCCCACGCTGGTCCTCCATCGGTCCGGCGATCGGGTAATCCCGGTTGAGGCCGGCAGGTACCTGGCCGAGCAAATCGACGCGGCGTCGTTCGTCGAGCTGGGAGGCAATGACCACCTGCCCTGGATCGGTGACGTAGACGCCGTCCTGGGAGAGATCGAAGAGTTTCTCACGGGAGTCCGCACGCAGCCCGAGCCGGATCGAAGGCTGGCCACGGTCCTCTTCACCGACATCGTGGGATCAACGCAGCACGCCGTCGAATTTGGGGACGCGGCCTGGAAGGACATCCTCAAGGCC
>DASWQQ010000169.1:0-2450 GCA_036403615.1 Candidatus Dormiibacterota bacterium
AAGGTGAGCGGCCCGAGCTTGTCGGACATGCCCCACTCGGTCACCATCCGACGAGCCAGCTTGGTGGCCTTGCCTATGTCGTCGGAGGCGCCGGAGGTGATGTCGCCGAAGGTGATCTCCTCTGCCACACGACCGCCCAGCATCACCGCCATGGTGTCATTGAGCTCGCTGCGGGAAACCAGGTAGCGGTCTTCCGTCGGCAGCTGCATCGTCCAACCCAGCGCCATGCCGCGCGAGATGATCGAGACCTTGTGGACGGGGTCGGCGTTGGGCAGCGACTTCGCCACCAGCGCATGGCCGATCTCGTGATAGGCGATGACGTTCTTCTCGGACTCGGTGATCATGCGCGACTTGCGCTCCGGGCCGGCGATGACACGAGCGATCGCCTCCTCCAGCTCGAACTGCCCGATCGCCTTCTTGTTGTTGCGCGCGGCAAGGATGGCCGCCTCGTTGATCAGGTTGCTCAGGTCGGCGCCGCTGAAGCCCGGCGTCTGCCGGGCAAGGACCTCGAGGTCGACCTGGCCGTCGAAGGGCTTGTTACGGGAGTGAACCTCGAGGATGGCCCGCCGTCCCCGGATATCAGGCCGGTCGAGCGTGACGTGGCGGTCGAAGCGCCCCGGCCGCAGCAGCGCCGGGTCGAGAACGTCGGGACGGTTGGTCGCGGCGATCACGATTACATGGGTGTTGGTTTCGAAGCCGTCCATTTCGACCAGCAACTGGTTGAGTGTTTGCTCGCGCTCATCGTGGCCACCACCAAGCCCGGCGCCGCGCTGGCGGCCGACGGCGTCGATCTCGTCGACGAAGACGATGCAGGGTGAGTTCTTTTTCGCCTGGTCGAAGAGGTCGCGGACGCGCGATGCCCCGACCCCGACGAACATCTCGACGAACTCCGACCCCGAGATGCTGAAGAAGGGCACACCTGCCTCGCCGGCGACCGCCTTCGAAAGCAGGGTCTTGCCGGTTCCGGGAGGGCCGACCATCAAGACGCCCTTGGGGATGCGGGCCCCGAGCGCGGTGAACTTTTCCGGGAACTTGAGGAACTCGACGATCTCGGTGAGCTCTTGCTTGGCCTCTTCAACGCCGGCGACATCGTTGAAGGTCACAGCCGGCTTATCACCAGCGAGCAGGCGCGCGCGGCTACGGCCGAATGAGATCGCCTGGTTGTTACCGCTCTGGGTCTGGCGGAGCATGTACCACATGAATCCGCCGATGACGAGGAAGAGAATCAGGTTGGGCAGGATGACCGAGAGGAGCACATTGGATGAGCTCGGTGACTCGGTGCTGAAGTTGATTTTGTCGTCGCGCAGGATCTGCTCGATCTGGAAGGAGTCGCGGAAGATCGTCTTGTAGTGGTTGCCGTTGTACTCCCAGGTGACCTCCGATCCACTGCCCTTGATGGTGGCGCGATCGATCTGGTGGCTATCCGCCGCCTGGATCAAGTCGTAGGTCGACCTCTCTGCGGGCGCGGCGATGTTGTTGAAGCTGCGGTAGCTGGCCCAGATGATGGCGAGCAAACCCGCGAGCAGGATGAAATAGAAAATATTGCGGTTACGTCCGCCTTTCATGGCCGCCGCTCATTGTAACACCGCATTTTTTCAATTCCTTTCATTGAAGCTGAATTCGAATCCGCCTCAGCCGGACTCGATTTCGAGGTGCAGTTGATGCCGGGTCTGCGATGTTACGCGCTTACCTTCCGCGACGCTTACCGATGGAATCCAGACGATCTCCTCGCGGTCGCTCACGATCGGCAGGCTATCGCGCAACCGGCGTGGAACGCCGGCATCGACGAGGAGGTCCTGGAGCCGCTTTTCGGCGGTCATCCCGAGCGGCCGCATCCGGTCGCCGGCATGGCGCCGGGAAACGGTCAGCGGCATCTGTACCCGATCGCGGTCGAGGTGGCCGATACGGTCCCGTGCGCGAAAGCCCACTGGATTGCAGCTGCAGTCGGAAACCCGCAGTCCGGGAAGGGGTGAAGAGGGGGTGGTCTCCGACCGGTAGCGTCGCATCGCCTCGATTTCCAGGAAGGACTTTTCTGGGTGCCGGCGGTGGAGGATGCGCCGTTGGACGGCCGGTTGAAGCATGTTGTCCGCGTCCACGTCGTCATTGAGCACGTCATCACCTAGCGAATCGATCTCCTGCTCCAGGTGACGGTCCTCCTCGGCCAGGATTTCCGCCGTCTGGGCCAGGAGACGGCGCGCCGCCGGATTGAAGGCGTCGACCGCCGGTAGGACTACCTGCCGCAGGCGGTTGCGCGCAAACCGGGGATCGTCATTGCTCGGATCCCGTCGCGGAGTGAGTCCGAGGGACGAGACGTAGCGCTCGATCTCGTCGCGATCGACACCGAGCAATGGCCGGGCCAGGTCCCCGGCTCTGTACCGCATCCCGGCGAGGCCGCGCGCTCCACTGCCGCGGAGCAGGTGGAGCAGGAGGGTTTCGACCTGGTCATCGCG
>DASWQQ010000170.1:0-2464 GCA_036403615.1 Candidatus Dormiibacterota bacterium
CCGTCGGACCGAGATGATGACCTCTGCCGAGCTCTGTCCGCGCTGCTCGACGAGCAGCTGGACGCGGCCCGACCCGTTCGCCTGATCGGGGCCGGTGTCAGCAACCTGGAAAATGGAGCGACCCAGCTCAACCTGTTGGAAAACCGCGGTCGGCAGCGGGACGGGCTCGACCAAAGGCTCGATCAGCTGCGCGACCGTTTTGGAGAGCGGGCGATCGTGCGAGGGATGGCCGCCGAGCGCCCCCGGCAGAAGGACGTGCGCCGCGATGACCTTGACAGCCTTCACGGCTCAGGCCGGTGAGCGCAAAACGGCTGGCCCACCTCACCCCCACGGGCGAGGCGAGGATGGTGGATATATCGGACAAGCCCGTGACTCGGCGGGAGGCGCGGGCAACGGCGCGGGTGCGGATGAGCGCTGCGGCGCTGAAGGCGATCGTTGCCAGGAGCCTTCCCAAGGGTGAAGTCCTGGGGACGGCTCGACTGGCCGGGATCCAGGCTGCCAAGCGCTGCAGCGATCTCATCCCCATGTGCCACCCCCTGCCGCTGACTTTCGTGGAGGTCGACCTCCGAGTCGAGGAGGCCAGGGGCTGGATCGAGATCGTCTCGACCGTCCGCTGTGAAGCGCGTACCGGCGCCGAGATGGAGGCCCTTACCGCGGCGGCAATCGCGGCTTTGACGGTGGTGGACATGGCCAAGAGCGCCGATCCCTGGATGACGATCGAGGGCCTCACGCTGCTGGAGAAGAGCGGCGGTAAGAGCGGGCACCTTCGGCGCCGCGCAGACGGCCGTCAGACCTAGCTCTTCACTGCCTTGATGGCGCTGTCGTAGGCCTTCTGCATCGGTGAGAAGGTCTTGCTTTCATAGTCCGCCGGAACCGTCTCAGCCGGGCTACCCATCGCCTTGAGGGCGGCCTGGATGGCGTCGTTCGCTTTTTTGATCGCTGCCGCGTCCTTCGCCTGCAGCGCCTGGATCAACGCCTCGGTGCCGTTGAGCGCGTCGCTGAAGCTGCTCACCTGCCTGGCGATCGCCGGAGAAAGGCCTGCAGCGTGATCGAGGGCCATGGCCTGCTCCAGCTTTTGTTGCGCATCCGGATAGAGTGCCCCGGCGCCGACCAGGTCATGCTTGCCGAGCGCCGCCCCCATCTTCGAATAATCGATAAGAGCGTCGATGTAAGGCAGGGCGACGTTGTTTTCGTTCACCGCCGCGGTGAGGGCGCGGTCAGCCTGTCCCAGGCCGGAGAGCGCCAGGGCTAGGCGGTGACGAAGCGCCGTGATCGTCGAGCCCTTAAGCGGCGTGACCGGCTGCAGCAATGAGAGTGTCTGGTCAGCACTGCGGATCGCCGCCTCATCAGCCTGCAGTCCGGCAAGGGCCTCGTTGTAGATTTTTGCTTCCTGTATCAGCGTCTTCTTTTCCAGGTTGGGGTCGTTCGATCCCGGTGCCGTGCTGAAGAACCGTGCCAGCGCCGCATCGACGTTCGCCTGGTGTGAGACGGCGACCTTGATTGCCTGCTGGCCCCGCTCGATCTGCGTTCCGGCGATCGCCGGCGTGACGCCGACCAGCAGGACGGCGAGCACCGCCGCGGCCGCCGGAGCGATCAGCAGGTAGCGCTGGTAAGGGCGGAGCGCGGTAGGGACGACGAAGGGAAGCGAAACCGATCGCCCGAACAACTGCAGGCCGGGCCCGCCCGCCGCCGGGCGGCCGGGAGCCTGACCCTGGTAGCCGGGATAGGGTGGCTGTTGCGCGGGATAGGGCGAACCCGGCTGGTATCCGGCCGGCGTCAGGGCGTAGGGGCTACCCGGTGCTCCGGGGGCCAGCGGATAGGGTCCCGGCTGGGTTTGTCCCGGATAGCCGTAGGGGGGCTGCCCGGGGGCCACCGCCTGACCGTAGCCCGGTTGGGCGTAGCCGGGAGGCGCGTAGCCGGAAGGGGCGTAGCCGGGAGGCGCGTAGGCGGGTGGCGCCGGAGGCAGGGCGTTGCGGCAGTTTCCGCAGGCCTGGGCGCCGGGGGGGTTCCAGGTCACTCCGCAATAGGGACAGGGGGCGGATTGGTAAGCCTGCATGATTGCGCCAGGGCGCATTCATGCAACTCGAAAAGGCGGCGATTCCCTTCGAGCTTCAGCCCCCTGGCTGTAGCAGGTCGGAGAGGTCCTGGGCGTTGCGCACGGCGTAATCCGCGTAGCAATTGTTCATCACCGCATGCACCTCCGGCGACCCTGCCGACTCCATCTGCCGGAGCGCCGGTACCCAACCCTCCAGCTCTTCGGGCTTGTACAGATAGTGGAACTTTTCCGCCGTGCTGATCCCCTTCTTCTCCCAGTTCTCCTGGTTGTGGCCGTGAAAGCGCACCATGGCAAGCGGTGCAGTGCTGGCCACCACGGGTGGCACACTGGACGGAAATCCCTGGGGTTCATCGACGACCACGTAGGTGTAGCCGTGGTCTCTCAAGAATTTCAACACCCGGTCACGGC
>DASWQQ010000171.1:0-12291 GCA_036403615.1 Candidatus Dormiibacterota bacterium
GGAATGTCCGGACCGGCTTCTGGGTTACTCTCTATGTAATCCCACCGGGTCAAGGAGAGTCATGAGCAAGCCAGTCCACGTCACGACCGCCAACTTTGAGGAGCAGGTAATCCTGTCCGAGCAGCCCGTCATCGTCGATTTCTACGCTGACTGGTGTGGCCCCTGCAAGATGCTCGCCCCGCTGCTGGACCAGATCGGTAATGAGCACACGGACGTCAAGATCGCCAAGGTGAACGTCGACGAAGAGCCTGCGCTCGCCGAGCGTTACCGGGTGCGCGGCATCCCGTACGTGGCCATGTTTCGAGACGGCAAGATCGCCAAGCAGGTAGTCGGCTACCAGCCCAAGGCTGCCCTCGAGGCGAACCTGGGACTGAGCGGAATCCGGGCCTAAGGCTTAGTCGCCCGCCCGGCGCCCGCTCCCTACCGGCGAGCAAAGCGGGCAGGGACAGAGCGCTCGAAGCATTCTGAGCCCGTAAATTCCGGTATCGTGACCGTCCCGCCAGCGCGGCCGGACCCCGAACAGGCCTACCGGCTCGATGGCATCCAGCGTGACCTGGTCGTCGGCGAGCTCGGTGACGCCCGCGAGCTTGCCCGGGAGGCCGCCCTCACCGGCGCACTCGGCGCAGGGACAGTTCCAGCGGAGCAGCTCGAAATGATAGGCGGACTCGTGGCCGTCGGCCCAGCTGATCGTAAGCAGCTGGCGGGGTCGATCCGCCAGTATGTCTAGCGGTCTTTCCCGGTCGTCCGGGTCCCCGGTCAGGCGGCTTCTTCGCCGCCTGGTTCGAGGACCAGGTCGAGGTCCTGCCAGTTGGGCACGCGACGTAACTCGGCTAGCTGCAGCATGACCCGTCCCTGCGCCTCGAAGACGGCGTCGTGAACCGCGTTCACATCCTCGGAATCGATCTCCTTCAGGCGGTCACGGAGCTGATGGTCGTGACGCTGGGCGAACGTGACCACCAGTTCCAGCGTGTCGTCCGGAAGCTGCCGCTCCGCGGCAAGACGCAACTCCTCGAGTCCCGCCAACAGCGTGTCCAGGGCAGCCATTCTCCAGTAGGCAAGCCGGATCGGGGCATGGGTAGCCTCTGCCGAAGCCGCGGCCTCGGACATGGCCCGAATTGCCGCCTCGTAGTGGCGCGCCGGCTCCATCGTTGCGGTCATTCGCTGCAGCACAATTACTCCTCTGAACGCCCTACCGGGCCAGAAATAACCCAATACCCGACAGCTCGCCCCAGGGAAGGTCCCGACTAAGGGGCCGTCGAAATCGTGATAGACAAATTGTAGGCTACTTACGCGATCGCGTCAATCGGGTCGAAGCCCTAGCTTTTGGACTCTCTGACAAATCCAGGCGCCTGGCCGCGCGGTTTTTCGCGCCGCAGGTACATTCTGTCCTGCCCCCCCGCGGGGCCGGGGGGCAGGATAGTGAATAACTCAAAGCCCTGGTCGGAGAGCTGGTTGGCCTCGTCGATGGAGTCGACGACACGGTATTCGAATGACATCCGAACGCATAGCATAGCGCGGCGTCAGCCGAGCTCGCCCAGCACCCTCGTACCGGACGGCCCGGCGACAATTGCCGCCTGGGCCAGCCGAAAGAAGAGCCCGTGCTCGATCACGCCCGGGATCTCGTGGAGCCGCGACCCAAGCGCCTGGTCGACGGCGGAAAAGCGGACGTCGAGTACCAGGTTGCCGTTGTCGGTCCGGAAGGGGCCGTCCGGAGCCAGTCGCAACTCCGGGCTCCCGGGGAGGGCGGCTATCGCCTCCGCCGTCCGCTCCCAGAGGAAGGGAAGCACCTCGACCGGGACCGGCCCGCGACCGAGATGGTCGACCACCTTGCTGTGGTCGGCGATCAGAACGAAGCGCCGGCTGGCGTGGGCTACGATCTTTTCCCGCAGCAGCGCCCCGCCCCGTCCTTTGATGCAATCGAGCGACGGGCTAATCTCATCAGCTCCGTCGACGGTAAGGTCGAGAAGACCGCGGAGTCGCTCGGCGAGGGGGATGCCGCAGGCCTCCGCCCGCCGGCGGCTGTCGCTGGAGGTGACCACGGCCTTGACCTGGAGGCCTCGGCCGACCAGCTTACCCAGCCCCTCGATAAAGTAACGCGCCGTGGTACCGGTTCCAAGACCGACCACCATGCCCGGCCGGACCAGTTCAAGGGCACGCTCGGCGGCGGCGCGCTTATGGCCCTCCAATCCGGTTTCCCCGTTCAGCATTTACTTGATACCGTCGCTGTAAGGTAGAATAGAAACCGAATGCAAGCGCTGCTGCATAGCTTTCCGGGAAGGGTGGTCCAGAAGTTCCTCGAAGACCAGGCGCCCAACTGGGCCGTCCTGATTGCCTGGAATACCCTCTTCGCGGTCTTCCCCATCGTAGTCTTTCTCGCCGCGGTGCTGGGGATCATTGCCACCTTCATTGGCGAGACCAAGATGGTTGCCTGTCATGCGGTTGGAGGCGCGCAGCTCACCGCACTTGATTGCACGCTGCTCACCGCCCTGCCGAGCCAAACCGTTAGCGGCGCCTTTGAGGCCATCAAGCATTTCGAGGCTCAAAAAGGCCTCCTCATCGTCGTGGGCGTGCTCGGTCTGCTATGGGGCGGATCGGCCCTTTTCGGGGCGATGGAGCAGGCCTTCGCGGTGATCTATCACACCAAGCCACGTGAGTTTCTCCCGCAGAAGGTGATGAGCATAGGCATGATCTTCCTGCTCACGTTGCTGGGTGGTGTCGCGATCGTCAGCTCGCTGGCCCTACCTGCGTTGCCTGAGATCCCGGGGGCGCCGGCCGCCCTGAGGGGAGGCCTGTCTCTGGTTGTCCAGGTGGTGGTGGGTCTGATTTCGGGCACCCTCCTTTATTTGAGCGTCTACTTCGTGGTGCCGAACCGGCCGCAGCAGATCGGAAAGGTGTGGCCGGGTGCCCTGGTCGCAGGCGTGCTCTTCGAGCTCGTGAGCCTCCTCTTCCCTCTCTATATCAGCCTGACGAACAGCACCGTAACCTACGGAAAGACGTTTGGACTTTTCTTCGTCGTACTCACCTTCTTCTTTTTCTTCGGCCTAATCACGATGGTGGGTGTAGAGGTCAACAGCGTTCTCTACCCGGTGCCAGTGGATCAACCTGCTCGGGGCAACACGATTACCGCAGCACCCAAGACGGCCGGCGACGCCGATCGTCGCGGTGCTCCTACCGCCGAGCCGTCGCACAACGGCGCTCACGGCCCGGTACGCTCCGGGGTGAAGGCGCGCACCGCACTCCTGATGGCGGTGGGCGCCTCCGTCATCGGCCTGTTCCTGGGCCGACGGAGCGCAGGCACGGACTAAACTACTTCCTGTAGGCACCGTAAAGACAGGAGGACTAGTTGGCGCTTGAGGCGGTAGGGCCTTCACGGCCGTCGTCGGCCAAGGAGGCTTCACCAGGACGGGCCTGGTGGATCGAACCGGCTCTAACCGTCGTCTGCTACACAGCCTTCGTTCTCTATGCGACCTGGTCTGTTTTCTCCGGGACCAACGTCTTCTTCGATCCGTACGTTTCGCCCTTCTTCTCCACCTGGCTTGGCTTCGGCCTCTTTCGCGTGCCCGTCATCGGCCTGCTCATTCCCTTCCTGGCGGTGATTCCGCTCGGCCTTCGGGGCAGCTGCTATTACTACCGCAAGAGCTACTTCCGATCTTTCTTCTGGGACCCGCCGGCCTGCGCCATCCAGGAGCTCAAGCGTGGCAAATATCGGGGCGAGACGCGATTTCCCTGGGTGCTGAGCAACTATCACCGCTACTTCCTGCTGCTGAGCCTGGTGGTCCTGCTTTTCCTGTGGATCGACGTAGTTCGGGCCTTCACCTATCACGGGCACTTCTTTATTGGCCTGGGTTCCCTGGTCATGCTGCTGAACGTGATCCTTCTGACGCTCTACAGCGGCACCTGCCATTCCTTCCGCTACCTGATGGGCGGCCGCATCGACGCCTTTTCCAGGGTTCGCGGCGGGCTCCTCTGGCAGCGGGTCACGATGACGCTCAACAGGCTCAACCCATCGCATGGTGCCTTTGCCTGGTACAGCATGTTTTCGGTGGCGTTGACCGACGTCTTCATCCGGCTGCTGATGGCGGGGGTTCTTCACGAGCCCAGGTGGATCTTCTGATGGAAGACTTCGAGACCCTGACAACCGACGTGCTCGTGATCGGAGCCGGTGGGGCCGGGATGCGAGCAGCAATCGAGGCGGCCGCCCAGGGCGCCAGGGTGATGATCATTTGCAAATCGCTGCTGGGCAAGGCTCACACGGTGATGGCTGAAGGCGGGGTGGCAGCGGCACTGGCAAACGTCGACAGTGCCGACTCGTGGCAGGTGCATTTCCAGGACACGATGCGTGGCGGCCAGATGATCAACAACTGGCGGATGGCCGAGATCCATGCCAGGGAGTCTCCGGACCGCGTCTATGAGCTCGAGACCTGGGGAGCGATCTTCGATCGCACTCCGGAAGGACGAATCCTGCAGCGGGCCTTTGGCGCCCACACGTATCGCCGGCTGTGCCACGTGGGAGACCGAACCGGGCTGGAGATCATACGGACGCTGCAGGACAAAGTTGTCGCGCTTGGTATCGAGGTCCACATGGAATGGACAATCACGCGGCTGCTGAAAGACGGAAACCGCATCGCGGGGGCCTTCGGTTACAACCGCATCGACGGGCGCTTCGTGGCAATCAAATCAAAGGCCGTCGTGCTCGGAACCGGTGGCTGGGGCCGACTCTTCAAGGTCACATCTAATTCCTGGGAGGGAACCGGTGACGGGGTCGGCATGGGCTACGAGGCCGGCGCGGACATCCTCGACCCGGAGATGGTGCAGTTTCATCCAACCGGCATGGTCTGGCCGCCAGGGGTAAAGGGGATCCTGGTAACGGAAGCCGTCCGCGGCGAGGGTGGCTATCTGACCAACCGCGACGGGAAGCGCTTCATGCTCGAGTACGACCCGAAAAAGAAGGAGCTCTCTTCGCGCGATGTGGTCGCGCGCTCGATCTACAAGGAAGTCCAGGCGGGCCGGGGCACCGAACATGGAGGCGCCAACCTCGACGTAAGGCACCTGGGCTCCGAACGCATCAAGAAGAAGTTGCCCTCAATGTACGAGCAGTTCCTCCGGCTTGCCGACGTAGACATCACGAAGCAGCCGATGGAGGTTGCCCCGACAATTCACTACGCCATGGGCGGACTCTGGGTTGAGGCGGAGACAGGAGCCACGACCATACCCGGCCTTTACGCAGCCGGCGAGGTTGCGGCAGGTCTTCATGGCTCGAATCGGTTGGGAGGCAACTCTCTCTCTGACCTGCTCGTGTTCGGACGGCGGGCGGGGGCTGCAGCAGCGGCCTATCAGCGTGAAGTCGGCCTTCCGGTTGTCGACCAGAGGCAGGTGGCGGCTGAACAGGATCTGCTACTCAGGCCATTCAGCTCGAGCGGTAAGGAGAACGTCTTCTTGCTTCAGCAGGAGTTGCAGCAGGCGATGCAGGAGGGAGCCGGGCTTGCGCGCACCGAAACCGGCCTAAATGCCTGTCTGAACAAAGTGCTGGAACTGCAGGACAGAGCGGCAAGGATCCATGTACCCGGGTCGCGGCGTTACAACCCGGGATGGCACACGACCCGTGACCTTCGCTTCATGCTCACCATCGCCGAGGCGATAGCTCGCGCAGCATTGGAACGGAAAGAGAGTCGTGGCGCCCACTGGCGCCTGGACCACCTGGAAAAGGACCCGGCTTTCGGGCGAATCAACCTGCTCGCGAGCAATGACCAGGGTCGAATGAAACTCAAGCGCCGGCCGGTGCCCGAGATGCCTGCAGAACTGGCGCGACTCTTCGAGGAGAAGGCGGCGCAGGGGGTTCCAGCATGAGCGTCAACGGCTCAGCGGTCGGCAAATCTATCGTCTTACAGGTTTTCCGCGGCGACGAAACGGGGGGCGGCGAGGAGCGCTTTGAGGTCCCTGCCCAGGAGGGGATGGTTGTACTCGACGCGATTCACTACGTGCAAGCCCATTTCGCCAACGACCTGGCCTGCCGCTGGAACTGCAAGGCGGCCAAGTGCGGCTCGTGCAGCGCCGAGATCAACGGCCGACCACGGCTGATGTGTAAGACGCGCGTTGACGAGTTTGCCGACAAAGAGATTCACGTCGCGCCGATGCGGGCCTTCCCACTGATCAAGGACCTCGTCACCGATGTCTCCTGGAACTACAAGGTAAACCAGGAGATACCGCCGTTCACCCCGCCGCCGAACGAACCGGTGCCCTACAAAATGCTTCCGGAAGATACCGAGCGGGTCTACGAGTATCGGAAGTGCATCGAATGCTTTCTCTGCCAGGACGTCTGTCACGTCCTGCGCAACCACGACGACAAGTCGCTCTACTACGGACCCCGTTACATGGTCCGGATCGCCGGGCTCGAGATGCATCCGCTCGATACGCAGCGGCGTACCGGTCTGCTGCATGGCAAGGCCGGCGTCGGTATGTGCAACATCACGAAATGCTGCCAGGAAGTCTGTCCGGAGCACATCAAGATCACCGACAACGCCATCATCCCGCTGAAGGAGCGCGTCGCTACGGATACCTACGATCCGATCGCCTGGGTGGCGCGCAAAGTTCGACCGGGTGGGGCTCATGCCGGCCACGGGTCGGCAGAAGCTGAGGTGAGTGGACGGCCGCCCGAACGATTCGAAGTCAAGGATGTCATACGCCTGCGCGATCGCTCCAAATCCTTTGCCCGGGTAGGACGCGTTTTGCCCGACGGGCGGCTGGAGGTCTGGGTCCTCAAGATGGGGGGCACGGTCCAGAAGTGGCGCGGGCCCAAAGTGATTTCCGCAGGCGACGTAACCAACAACTATGGCCCGCTTGACGAAGTCGGGATTGGAAGCAAGCTCGGCGAACACATGTAGCTGACCGGGGAGGCCCTCGTACAACCTGGGGCAGTGCGGATCGGCGTTGATGGTAGGTGCTGGTTCACAACAGCGTCAAGCACCCACTGACGTCGGTGCGAGTGGCAGACTCTCTATTCATCAGCAAGCGCACGGTCGAGACTGGCCTGGCCAGTGCTATCAAAAAGCTTGGCGCGTGACAAGCGTGGTGGTGGTCTGCTATTTAAGTTGAGCCGCCGTTTTACCTCACCAGTATCGACCACATACACTTTGACTGGTGGGGGGTCCGGAGGGCTCTATGAACGCCGGGATGGGATGTCTGTCGGTCTCGCTAAACCTCTCGGGGAGGGAATCCGAGCAGCGCCTGGAGGTATGTACGGCGGCGTTCCATGAGGCGGAGCTGGATAGGATTGATGAGATCCGCTTGGAACCTAGCCTTATGGAACGGCCGCCACCCGACGTCGAAGCAGCCGTTCAGGCTTTGCTACGGGATAAAGCCTCTCGATGGGGCCGGGTGAAGATTCGCGGGCCGTCTCGCAGTGTTATGGAGGCCAGCTTGCGAGCCTGTCCGTACCTGAAGTCGGTCGCCTTGTTCACGGAGGGCCGTATGCTCGTTGGCGTGGCCGATGCCGCGGATACTATCGACTTCACCGTAAAGGCGGACCGCTGGCCAGCGGTTCGACGGCAGCTAATACAGGTTTTGGGAAGCGAACTTCGCGTTCGGACCGATGAGCTAAGAGACTGCTGATCTGTCCACACGGACCGAAATCGTATTCAAAAAGTGGTGGGCCGTGAAGGACTCGAACCTTCGACCAACCGGTTATGAGCCGGCCGCTCTAACCACCTGAGCTAACGGCCCTTAGAGACATCTATTTTGCCTGCCGGCCGCGCAGGTAGGTTGAATGGTGACACCCGGGGCTGAAAGATATCTACCGGCATGCGACCGAGGGGCTCCCGGACTTGGATTGGAAATGGCATCTGGCGCTGGATCAATTCCAGCTCGACACCCGGCGCGACTTCGAGCAGCTCCAGCCCCGAATCTCGGAGCCTGAAGACCGCCCGATCCGTTACATAGAGCACGTGCTGCCCGTTCTTTCGAGCCTGGTCCGCACTAAAAGTCAGGTGATCTACCGACTGGACGAATTTCTCATTTCGCCCTTCGAGCGTGAAGCAAAAGCAGACAAGGCGGGCGCTCTGCGTGATATCGATGAACCCGCCCGCGCCGATTATCCGGCCGCCCAACCGGCTGACGTTGACGTTGCCAAAACGGTCTATCTGGCCCGCGCCCATGAAGGTGGCGTCCAGGCCGCCGCCGTTGTAGAAATCGAACTGGCTGGCGTGTGGAATGATGGCCGTCGGATGCGCGGTGATGCCGAAATCCACGCCGCCGGCCGGCACGCCGCCGTAGACACCCGACTCGACCGTGAGCGTAATCCTGTCAGCTAACTCGGCTTCGGCCAGGGCTGGCCCAACGGTGTCACCCGGAATCCCCGTGCCGATGTTGACGATGTCGCCTTCGTGCAAGAACCTGATTGCCCTACGGCCGATGGCAAGTCGCGTTGAGTAGGGCGCCCGTTGCAGTTCGTCCCCACTCGCTGGCGACACGTATACCGGATCGAAGAACGCTCCGTCGGTCTGGCGGTGGTGCCGCTCGGGATCGGGTGCCTCGACTACGAGATCTACCAGGGCGCCGGGAACGGTCACCTGCCTCGGCGGAATCGTCCCGCGGGGCACGAGACGTTTGGACTGGCAGATGACGATGCCACCAGAATTGTGTGCCGCCTGGGCCAGGGCGAGCGCATCGAGCCAGACCGCCTCATCTTCATGCGAGCAGTTGCCGTCCTGGTCAACCGAGGACGCTCGAAAGATCGCCACGTCGATCTTGAAACTCCGATAAAGAAGAAACTCGTGTCCGTCGATACTCTCGACCGAGACGTAGTCCGGGGCGTGGTCGCGCGCCGGCTGGTTGACCTTGCCGCCTTCGATCCGGGGATCAATAAACGTCCCGAGGCCGATCCGGGATAGGTTGCCCGGGCGCCCCGCCGCGATTGAACGATATAACGTGGACAGCTGGCCCTGGGGCAGACAGACTGCCTCGGCGAGTCCCTGGCCCAGAAACGCCGACATCCTCGGCATGAGTCCCCAGTGGGAGCCGACGATGCGCTTCGCCATGCCCTCTACCGCGAAATGCTCGAAACCGACTTTACGGTTAGACTGCCCGGCGGCATGAACGATGACGAGGTCTCTCGGATGCCCGACCTTGCGAAAGGATTCCTCGATGCCTTCATAGAGTGCTTCGGCAACCCCCATGAGTGTGAAGCCGTCTACTGCGACCGTCGCGCCGTCGGGAATCGACCTGACTGCGTCGGCAACGCCGACCAGTTTCAAAAGGCGTATCCGCCGCCCACGTTGATCACTTCCCCCGTCAGGTAGGCGGCGTCGTCGGAAGCCAGGAAGGCGACCACGGCGGCGACATCAGAGGGCTTCCCCATCCGGCCCAGAGGTATTCTCGCCACCTGTTGCTCGCGGATCGTCTCCGGGATGCCGCGCGTCATCTCGGTATCGATGAATCCGGGACAGATCGCGTTTGCGGTCACCTGGTGACGGGCCAGCTCTTTGGCCGCGGTGCGCGTCAGGCCAACGACGCCGGCCTTGGCGGCCGCGTAGTTCGCCTGCCCGATGTTGCCCATCCAGCTGGCCGAGGAAATATTCACGATCCGGCCGGAGCCGGCGACCCGCATGATGCGGCTCGCAGCCCGCGTCATGAAGAAGACCCCGCTGAGGTCGACCGCGAGCACCTGCGCCCACTGGTCGTCGGTCATCTTGTGCAGCATCGCGTCGCGGTTGATACCCGCGTTGTTCACCAAGATGTCCACCCGGCCGAATCGCGCGTGGATGCCGGCCAGCAGCGAGTCGCACTGGTCTGACCTGGTAACGTCCAGGCCGGCGCCGATCGCGCCCTGGCCGCAGTCCGACGCGACTCGGTCGGCGTCGGCTTCGTTGATATCGGCGCAAACGACGGTAGCGCCCTCAGTCGCGAGTTTCCGCGCGATCCCCTCGCCGATGCCCCGTCCCGCGCCGGTAACGATTGCGATCCGTCCTTGCAGTTTCAGAAACAAAATAGTACCGGTCTCCATGCCGTCGCCCGTGGTCGGCAACGACCCGGTGACAGAGAGATTCTCAATACAGTCGGCGCAAGCATCGGCCGCTAGCTTTGAAGCAAGACCGCCATGAGCCGAGTCACGACGATCGCCTGCGGCGGCGTCATCGGCGTGAGCCTGGTCGGAAGTTTTCTTCTGGGGCCCGGAACCAGCAGCACTTCGGCTATCCGGGAGAGCGCACAGACGGTACCGTCATTACCTTCGACAGGGGCCCGACGCACCGCTTTCCCGGCGAGCACGCCTGTGACAGCGGTACACGACATTTTTGCGCTCGAGGTGACCGTGCCTCAGGCGACCCCTTCCCCGGCCCCGGCTCCAAGACGTGCGGTAAGCCCGACTCCGTGGACGCCGCCACCCGGATACGTCACGATCAACGTGCCGATTTACCGCCAGGCGATGGTCCTGGACTGCGAGACAAGCGCCCTGCGCATGGGGCTGGCCGCCTACGGACACTACTACAGCGATGGCCAGCTCTTCGCCCTGGAAATGCCGGACACGCGGCCGCCCGTTATGGGGCCGGGTCACACCGTGGCTTCCTGGGGCGACCCGTATACGAACTTCGTTGGCAACGTCAACGGAAGCGACACCACGCCGACCGGGTACGGTGTCTACTGGCCGGTCATCCTCTCGATCGCCAGATCGCACGGAGTGCCGAACGCCCAGGGTGGCGAGGGCTATAAGCCGAGCACGGTCTATGCCGCCCTTGCGGCAAGGCGCCCGGTGGAGGTCTGGGTCGAGACCAACTGGCAGCGCCCGGTGGTCCGAACCTGGACTGCGTGGGATGGCCGCACTGTTAGATACTCATTCGTCGAGCACGCAGTGATACTTACCGGCGTCTCGGGGACCCAGGTCCGGGTCAATGATCCCCTCCATGGCACGCAGTACTGGATCAGCAAGTCGCTCTTCGAGGCCAACTGGCGCGACTTCAACAACATGGCCGTTATCTTCTGAACCCCGGTAACAAAAAACCGGGCGCCACGCCGGCGCCCGGTCTCCAAGATCAGCCTCAGGCGAGGTTCTGGCTTTGAGCCTCGTCCCTGGCAGCGGCGCCAGCGCGCTCCGCCACCCGGCTCACCTTCTGACCCACTTCCTGGGCCTTGTCCATCAATCGATCGCGAGTCTCGCCGAGTACCTGGTCTTCTGCCGCCGTCTTGGGAACCAGCGCCGCGACCAGGGCACCCAGTCCCAGGACCGCAATGCCGACGGGTAGAGGGTTCTCCTCCATCGTTCGCGACAGGGTCCCCTGCAGGCGTTGCGCCCGCTGCCCTGCCTGGGAAACCAGCTGCCCGGTCGTGTAGCGGACCTGGTCACCCGCCGCGCTGACCCGGTCGCCTACCTGCGTTGCCGTCTCCCCCACCGCGCTGCCAACCTGGGTCGCGGTGTCCCCGATTGTTCCCGTCACCTGGTTGGCTGTCTCGCCGATGGTACCGCCCACTTGCTGCGCCACGTTCCCGGCCTGACCTGCCAGGTCACCAGCGGCCTGGCCTATACCACCGCCCTGCCTGGGCAAACCGTATCGGCTTGGCTGGTAGGCAGAGGTCGTGTAGCGCATCGGGCGCTTGCTGAGAAAGAGCCAGGTTAGGCCGATCCCGGTAAGTGCCGCCGGCATCGGGTTCTGCTTGATGCGTTCCATCAAGCCTTCCCCGCTTCCACCAATTCGCATGTTTACATCGCCAATGCTTCGCTCGACTCGTCCCACGGTTGCCTCCTTGATTGCGTGCTTGGCCCGCGCCTTTACGGCGTCGGGATTAAGGCGATCCTGGATCGCCGTGATTGTCCGGTTCAGGTCGATCGCCGCCGCGTCGATCTCGGCTTTAGCCGAGGAGATCTCTGAGGTCGCCGTCATATTTTTCGACGGGGATCCGGCCACCATCGGGCCGCTCCCACCTGGCTTAGCGTCGTTCAAAGTTCCTGTTACCTCCTGAGCTGCTGAGTTCACAAGCACGTGCGACGCAACTGACCGCCAGCGCCTGCCACGCACCTCGATCGTTGTCTTACCTGAGCGTTCCGCCTCTGGCAGAAACGACTCCAACAATCCGGGGAACGTCTGTTTGAGAAGCACAGCCCCATCGCTGACCCCGGCCGCCCGCAGCCGGTCGGCTGCTTGCCTTGCTTCCTCGTTTCGTCTGAAAGTCGCGACCACAACCGCGGCGGATCCTCTCACCATCTAGGTGCGTGGGAGCCGACGGAAGCTCGCGAGGCTCGCAATCGTCTCGCGCGGCACGACATCCTGGCGGCGAACCTGCTCCAGTCCGGTTTGAACCAACAAG
>DASWQQ010000172.1:0-3446 GCA_036403615.1 Candidatus Dormiibacterota bacterium
ACCCGCGTGGACTTCAACGTTCCGATCGAGCATGGTCAGATCGTGGACGACACCCGGATCAAGGAGGCGGTCCCGACCGTCCAGGACCTGTCCGACCGGGGAGCGCGCGTGATCCTGATGACCCACGTGGGCCGTCCCGACGGCCAGGTCGACGAGAATGCGCGAACGACGCTCGTCGCCGAACGGCTCGCCAAGCTGCTGGGCCGCCCGGTGAAGCACCTGGATGAGTGCATCGGACCCGGCGTCGAAGGCGCGGTCCGGCGGATGCAGCCGGGCGAGGTCGTGATGCTGGAGAACGTGCGCTTTCATCCCGGCGAAACGAAGAACGATCCTGAGTTCGCGCGGCAGCTGGCCTCGCTCGGTGAAATCTACGTGAACGACGCCTTCGGAACCGCCCATCGGGCGCATGCTTCGACTGCCGGCGTCGCGCAGTACCTTCCGGCCTACGCCGGCCTGCTGATGGAACGCGAGATAGAGACCCTCGGCCGGATCATGAGCGATCCGCCGCATCCGCTGGTCGCGATCATTGGGGGATCGAAGATTTCGACCAAGATCGGCGTGGTGCGTAGCCTTCTGAAGCGGGTCGATCGGCTCTGCGTCGGCGGTGCGATGGCCTGCACTTTTTTCAGGGCGAAGGGCCTAGAGATGGGCCGATCGCTCGTGGAAGACGATCAGATCGAGGTCGCGAGGTCACTCTTGCGTGAGAGCGGTGAGGGCATCGGGACGATCGTCCTGCCCCTGGATGCCGTGATTGCCGCGGAGGCGACGCCCGGCGCGGCCACCCAGACGGTGCGCATTGATGCTGTCCCGAAGGACCAGCGAGTGCTCGACGTCGGCCCGATGACGGTCGAGAGGTTCCTGCAGACCTGCGACGGCGCGGCTGCCGTTGTCTGGAACGGACCGCTCGGCGTCTACGAAGTCCCCCCCTTCGACCATGGCACCGACTCGCTAGCCCGCGGACTCGCGGGAAGCGAGGCTCAGACGATTATCGGCGGCGGGGACCTGGTCGCGGCGCTGCAGAAACAGCGGCTGGCCGACCGGATGTCATTCGTCTCGACCGGTGGAGGCGCCACCCTCGAGTTCCTCGAGGGTAAGACGCTGCCCGGGATCGCGGCGCTCCGGGATGCCGGCCGTGCGTAGGCCGCTCCTCGCCGGCAACTGGAAGATGCACTTCACGGTGCCGGAGGGGCTGCGCCACGCGTTGCGTCTGCGAGAAGACCTGGAACCATTTGCGGCTGTCACCGACCTGGTGGTGCTGCCGCCTGCGGTGATGCTCTGGGAGGTCGCCAACGCGTTGCGCGGAAGCCCGGTTGCGGTCGGCGCCCAGAACGCCGGCTGGGCGGATGAGGGACCCTTCACCGGCGAGATCTCGCCCCGGATGCTGGCGGGCTGGTGCGAATATCTGCTGATTGGCCACTCGGAGAGGCGCCAGCTCTTTGGCGAGACAGACGAAGAACTCAACAGAAAGTTGGGCGCGGCCTTCCGGCATGACCTCAAGGTGATCCTTGCCGTAGGGGAGACGCTCGAGGAGTACGAGGCGGGTCGCACGGCCGAAGTCATCACCCGGCAGGTGAATGCGGCGCTCTACGGAGTCGACCGCGCCCGCTCCTCGGACCTGAGCATTGCCTACGAGCCGGTCTGGGCGATCGGCACCGGAAAGGCGGCCACGCCGGACTACGCCAACCGGACGATGGGATTGATCCGGGAACTGGTGAGCAAGCATTTTGGCGAGCGAGCCCAGGAGATGCGAATTCTTTATGGCGGCAGCGTCACCCCGGCAAATTCCCGCAGCCTGATGAGCGAACGTGAAATCGACGGCGCGCTGGTTGGTGGCGCCAGCCTCAAGGCGCGCGACTTCACCCAGATCGCGCATCACACGGCCGACGTAGCCCTGTCGCGCCAGCGTTGAGCCGCCAGGCTGGGCAGTCCCTTGTCCTGGTCATCATCGATGGCTGGGGCTACCGCGAGGAAGCCGCCGGTAACGCCATAGCCCAGGCGCGGAAACCCAACTGGGACAGCCTCTGGCAGCGCTGGCCGCACACGGTGCTCGCCGCCGCCGGCGAACCCGTGGGACTGCCCGCCGGCCAGCAGGGGAACTCTGAAGTCGGACACCTGAACATAGGCGCCGGTCGCATCGTCTACCAGGACCTGACGCGGATCAACCTGGCGATCAAAGACGGGAGCTTCGAAAGAAATCCTGTTCTGCTGGAAGCGTTACGATCCGCCGCCGCCGGCCACGCTCTGCACCTGGTCGGCCTGGTATCGCCCGGCGGAGTGCACAGCTCGAGTCGACATCTATATGCATTGCTCGGGATGGCGAAGCAGCTTGGCGTTCGCGATGTCTTTGTACATGTCCTAACCGATGGCCGCGACGAGCCGCCCACCAGTGCCGGCGAGTACGTCGGCGACCTGCTTAGAGAGATCGATCGAATCGGCGCCGGCCGGATCGCCTCCGTGAGCGGCCGCTATTTCGCCATGGACCGGGACAAACGCTGGGATCGCACCGAGCGAGCCTACCGGGTGATCGTCGAGGGAGCGGGTCCGACAGCGGGCGACCCGCTCGAGTTCATCAAGCAGAGTTATGCGGCAGGCAAGACTGACGAATTTCTCGAACCGACCAGGATCGTTCCGGCGAACGGCTCAGCGGCGCCGGCCATCAAGGCCGGTGACAGCGTCATCTTTTTCAACTTTCGGCCCGACCGTGCCCGCCAGCTGAGCCATGCGCTGGCCGACGCGGACTGGCCCCACTTCAGACGCCAGGGTCCGCCCAAACTGGCTCATTTCGTCACCTTCACCGAGTATGAAAAGAAACTCAAGGCCGAGGTTGCCTTTGCCGACGAGCCGCTCCAGGACTGCCTCGCCCAAGTGATCGCGAAGACGGGTGCCGGCCAGTTCCACACGGCGGAAACCGAGAAGTACGCCCACGTGACGTACTTTCTGAACGGGGGGCAGGAGGCGGCGTTTCCGGGGGAGGAGCGCCTGCTGATCCCATCACCCAGGGTCGCAACCTACGATCTGCAGCCGGAGATGAGCGCCGCTGCGGTCGCCCAGGCGGTTGTCGACAGGGTCGGGAGCAAGGACGACCGGTTGGTAGTGGTCAACTTCGCGAATCCGGATATGGTTGGCCATACCGGCGTTTTTCCGGCCACGGTCAGTGCCGTCGAGTTGGTGGATCAGCTCCTGGCAACAATTGCCGAGGCGACGCTGACGCGCGGCCGCCTGCTGGCGATAACCGCCGACCACGGTAATGCCGAGTTCAAAGTCGATCCAAGCTCCGGGGCACCCCTGACAGCGCACACGACCAGCCCGGTGCCCCTCATCCTGGCCGGCCAGCCCGAGGGCACCCGTCTTCGAGACGGCGGTAAGCTCGCCGACCTGGCGCCTACCCTGCTGCGGCTCGCCGGGATCCCTGTGCCCGGGGTGATGACGGGGGACGACCTAGGCCG